>JANXPK010000601.1 GCA_025357355.1 Rhodobacterales bacterium | reverse complement strand
AATGGGCGGCAATGCGGGCGTCACCTGAAAAGGTCAGGTCGTCGGCATGGCGGGTGTAGGTGGCGTGCAAGCGCGGGCAAGGCCGGTGAGGCGGGCATCCAGACGCAAGGCGGAGAGGTTGGCGAGGGCGGGGGAAGTGGGCGGGCAGATCGGACGCGCCCCAACCTGATCTTCTGTCCTACATGGCCGGTCGTGGATGAAGCCCACGACCGGCCATGCGCCGAAGTTCAGACGGTGTATGGCTGGGCGGGGAAGCCCCGGCCGGAAGGGTTGCCCCTTGGTCTTGGGCCGCGTCCTTGGGCGCGCGATGGGACGGCGGCCCCGATTCTGGCCAGAGGCAACTTGCGGCTGACTTGGCGCGGGTCAGCCGACCAATTCACCCCTTAGCGCCCGGTCGATCAGGGCGACGGTCTCGCCTACCCCATAAAGCGCCACAAAGCCGCCGAAGCGGGGGCCGTCGGAGGCGCCGAGCAGGACCTCATAGAGCGCCCTGAACCAGTCGCGCAGCGGCTGGAAGCCGTGCTCGTTGCCGACGGCGAAAACCATGGTTTGCAGGCTTTCGTCGTCTTTTGTCCCCTCCCACGCCACCAATCGCTCTCGCAGATCCGCCATCGCCGCGCGTTCCTGGTCATTCGGCAGACGGAACACGCGGGTGGGGGCGATCTTGTCGGCGAAATAGCGCACGGCGTAACTGGCGGCGGCGTCAAGATCGGGGTTCTTCTCGGGCGAGGCGTCGGGGGCGTATTTCCGGATGAAACCCCACAGCCCGGCCGCATCCGTGGCCCCGGCGACCGAGGCGAGGTTCAAGAGCATGGCGAAGGTGACGACCATGTGGCTGGCAGGCGGGTTGCCCTGATGGATGTGCCAGACCGGGTTATTCACCTGCGCGTCAATGTCTTGCGTGGGATAGGCGCGCAATTGCTGGTGGTATTCGTCCACCGCCCTGGGGATCACGTCCCACCACATCCGCTTGGCGGTCTTGGGCTTCTGGTACATGAAATAGCTGAGGGATTCCGTCGCGGCATAGGTCAGCCATTCGTCGATGGTCAGCCCGTTGCCCTTGGATTTGGAGATTTTCTGACCCTGATCGTCAAGGAACAACTCGTATCCCATGTGGTTGGGCCGCCGGCCGCCCAGAACCTCGCAAATGCCGTCATAGATCGGGGTGTTGGTGGAATGGTCCTTGCCATACATCTCGAAATCAACATCCAGCGCGGCCCAGCGGGCGCCAAAATCGGGCTTCCATTGCAGTTTGACGTGGCCGCCAGTGACCGGCAGGGTCCATTCGCGGCCGGTTTCATCGTCGAAGGTGATGGTGCCATCCTTGGCGTTGACCTCTTTCATCGGCACATACATTACCCGGCCGCTTTCCGGAGGGATCGGCAGGAAGCAGGAATAGGTCTGCTGCCGCTCTTCGCGCAGGGATGCCAGCATGATCGCCATGATCGCGTCATAGCGTTCGCAGGCCAGCAAAAGGGTCTTGTCGAACGCGCCGGACTTGTAGAACTCGGTCGCAGAAATGAACTCGTACTGGAACCCGAAGGTGTCGAGGAACCGCCGCAGCATGGCGTTGTTGTGATGCCCGAAGCTTTCATATTCGCCGTAAGGGTCGGGGACAGAGGTCAGGGGCATCTGCATGTACTGGCGCAGCATCGGCTGGTTCGGCACATTCTCTGGCACCTTGCGCATGCCGTCGACATCGTCGGAGAAACAGATGAGCCGGGTCGGGATGTCCGACAGAACCTCGAACGCGCGGCGGATCATCGTGGTGCGCGCGACCTCGCCAAAGGTGCCGATGTGGGGCAGACCCGACGGGCCGTAGCCGGTTTCAAAAAGGACATGGCCCTTGGCAGGCGGCGCCTTTTCATAGCGTTTCATCAGCGCGCGCGCTTCTTCAAAAGGCCAGGCCTTGGACTTCATCGCCGCATCGCGCAAGCTGGTCATCGCATTCTCCATCCGCACCCCATAGGCGCGTCCTGTCCTCTATTGCCGCACGCGCGATAGGTCAATATTCTCCACCGAAACAGGAGCCGCCATGCCAGATGATGCCCCCGCCTCGCTATCGCCGCAGGACGCGCTTGTCGCGGTGATGATTGCGGTTTCCGCCTCGGATACCCAGATGCGTACCGCCGAGTTGATGGCGATCCAGCGCATGGTCAACCACATGCCGGTCTTTGGCGGCTATGACGATGACCGCATCCGCGTCATCGCCCAGACCGTGTTCGACCTGTTCGAGGAAGAGGACGGGCTCGCCGCTCTCTTCGGCCTGATCCGCGACGGCCTGCCCGAACGCCTGCACGAAACCGCCTATGCGCTGGCTTGCGACGTGGCCTCTGCCGACGGGCAACTGAAAGAGGTGGAGTTGCGCATGCTGGAAGAGGTCCGCGAGGAACTGCAGATCGACCGGTTGCACGCTGCGGCGATCGAGTGGGGGGCAAGGGTGCGGCATTTGCGGCCATAAGGGGGAACTGATGGCCACGGCGCCACCCAAATTCGACCCCGCCATTATTCCCGGCTTCTATGTCCCGCCGGTCGACCTTGACCCGCGCCCGCCCTACCAATTTCGCGGCTGCACCCACCTCTTCCTGTGCGGGCGAGCCAATCCAGCGCATTTGGCCCTTCTTCCGCCTACCCTCCGCCCGGTCCGGGACGGCTACTGGTCCATCATCATTTTCCAGGCCCCGGAAGGCTGGGGCATGGCCCCGTTCAGTGCCTTCTTCTTTGGGGTGGATGTCGCGGGCCACAACTCCGCCGACGGTAATGTGGCCGTTTACACTCCCGTCGGCACCTATTCTGGGCGCGCAGGCCAGATCATGCCACGCGACTACAGTCCTGCGTTTCGAGCCGGCGACGTGACCCTTGCCATCCAAGGCGACCATATCCATGCCGAGGCCGAACTTGACGGCGA
>JANXPK010000559.1 GCA_025357355.1 Rhodobacterales bacterium | reverse complement strand
GGACGAGGTGGCGCAATTGCATCAGACCATGCGCGCATTGCGCGACGATGGCCGGACGGTCATCTACGTCTCGCATTTTCTCGACGACATCCTGTCGGTGTCCGACCGCGTCACGGTGCTGCGCGACGGCGACCATGTGCTGACCGCCCCTGCCGTCAAGCTGACCAAGGGCGACATCGTTGCGGCGATGCTGGGAGGCGGCAAGACTGAAACGCCGTTTCCAGACAAGCACTTGTCAACCGACGTTGATGTTGCGTTGCAGGTTGATTACCTGTCGTCGCCCTTTGGGGTGAACGATGTCAGTCTGACCATCCGCAAGGGTGAGATTGTCGGGCTGATCGGCCTCGTGGGTAGCGGGCGCAGCGAAATAGCCCGCGCGATCATCGGGGCCGACCCCAGCGCCGGCAGGGTTCAGCTGAACGGTCGGGACTATGCCGGACGCACGCCCTTTGGGTCCACCGAGCGCGGCATGGTCATGGTGCCAGAAGACCGCCGCAAGCAGGGGTTAGTGATGACCCTGCCGGTGCGCGCCAACATGACGCTGCCGCATCTGCGCCGCTTTGCCTGGCATGGGCTGATGCGGCGGGCGCAGGAAAGCCAGCAGGCGCGCGATCTGATTGCCTATTTCCACATCCGGCCGCCAAACCCCGAGGGCGATGTTGCGGCGTTTTCAGGCGGCAACCAGCAAAAGGTGCTGCTTGGCAAATGGCTGGTCGGCAACCCCAAGGTCGTCATTCTGGATGAACCGAGCCGGGGTGTCGATGTCGGCGCCCGCCAGCGCATCCATGAGGCGATTGCCGATCTGGCGGCGCGCGGGGTCGGGGTTCTGGTGATCTCCAGCGAGATCGAAGAGGTGCTGGGTCTGGCGCATCGGGCCTATCTGGTCGACAAAGGCCGCATCGTCGAAGAAGTTGACCCGGCTACGACCGACGAGGCCACCGTTCTTGCCGCCCTCTTCCGTCATCAATCCAGTTCTGAGGTAAGCTCTGCGTCATGACCAGATTTGCCCTTGCGAGAATCCTGCAAAGCTACGCGGTCCTGATCATGATCTTCCTTTTGATGATCGCCCTGACCGCGTTGTCCGACAGCTTTCTGACCGGCCAGAACCTGTTGAACATCCTGAACCAGAACGCGCCGCTGGCCATCATGGCCTCGGCGATGACGCTGGTGATCATTGCGGGCGGGTTTGATCTGTCGGTCGGGGCGATCTTTGCGATGGGGGCGGTGTCGTCGGCGTGGATCGCGCTCAACTTTGACCCCTATGTCGGTCTGGCCATGGCCCCGCTGATCGGGCTGGTGCTGGGCACGGTGAACGGATTGGTCATCACCATCCTGAAGGTCCACTCGTTTCTGGCCACCATCGCCACCAGCCTGATCTTCAAGGGCATTGCCGTGGTGATGTCGAACGGCAGGCTGATCCCGGTGCGGATGACAGAGTTCACCTGGCTTGGACGCGACCGGCTGGGCGGGGTGTTCATCGCGACCTGGGTGATGGTAATCTTTGCCGTGGCGTTGAGCTTTGTACTGACCCGCACTGGTCTTGGCCGCCAGATCCTCGCCGTGGGCGGCAATCAGGAGGCGGCGATCCTGTCGGGGATCAGGGCGAACCGCGTCCGGATCATCACCTTTGCCATTGCGGGGTTTGCGGCGGGGCTCGCCGCTGCCATTGCCACGTCCCGGGTGTCGATGGGGCAGGCCGCCGCAGGCACCGGGCTGGAACTGGACGCCATTGCTGCGGTCATTCTGGGCGGAACCAGCATCTATGGCGGTGTCGGGGCGATCTGGCGCTCGGTCGCTGGTGTGCTGCTGTTGGCGCTGATCACCAATGGTTTCAACATCCTGAATGCCGATCCCTTCTACCGCGATCTGACGACTGGCCTGATCATCCTGGCCGCCATCGGCGTCAGCGCCAGCGGCAGGCGGTCCTAGGGCGGGACGATTTCTGGAAGAACGCGCACCATGGCCGGGCGAATGATTGACGCACCCTTGTGTCCTTTCAACCAGCGCTGTCAGAGGGCAATGCCCGACCGCCGGGTGGGCATCAATCGGTTGAGGTCAAAGCTTTGTGGCGCCGACTCCCCAACCGGCAAGCACTGTCACGGCGGTCGAGAATGCCCGCACGGGAGGGCAATCGGGCAGTGCACGGCGCTGCGCTTGTCACCGGGCAGGAAGAAAGTCGGGGCTGGCGAGATCTGGACTCATCTCGGTCTATGCCACGGGCTCACCCACATGCAAGACCAGTTCGCCCGACAAGTCGCACAGCGCGACCTTGAGCCCGCCGTTGCACGAAAGCTCCCGGCTGTTCAGCCGGGCCGAGGTGATGCCGTGGCCTGACCCGGCATTCCGGACCGTGACCTGGCAGGTGCGCTGGCCAAACCGCAGGCTCAGCACCACTTCGGGCCAATCCGGCGGCAGGCAGGGGTTGAACTGCAAATGGTCGCCGTGGCGGGTCAGGCCGAGGATGCCTTCGATCCCTGCCCGCAGCATCCAGGCCGCTAAGCCGGTATACCATGTCCAGCCGCCGCGCCCTTCATGCAATGGGGTGCTGTAAATGTCGGCGGCCACGACGTAGGGCTCGACCTTGTAACGCCCGACATCTTCGGCGGTCAAAGCGTGGTTGATCGGGTTGACGCTGGCAAAAAGACGGGCCGCCGCGGCGCCCTGGCCAAGGCGGGTTTGGCCAGGATAGCCCACATGGCCGCATGGCTATACTAGCCACCGTTTTCACGCAGGCCGGGGGGATAGCCCTTGATGTAGCCGGGATCAGCCGGTCCGGCATCGAACGGCGGCGCAAAAAGCAGGGCCAGTCCGGGTTTGAGCAGGTGTTCGCGCAGGGAATGCATCGCCTGGATCGCGCGTTCGGGCAGGGCCACGCCGACAGCACCGCCCAGCTTTGCGCGATGCTGTCGATCTTGCACTTGACCGAAGTGGCCGAACCAAGCAGGCTGCCATCGTCGTAAGTGCCGCGCCGATACCATTCGCCGTCCCAGCCATCCCGCTCGATTGCCGCGCGCACGGTTTCGGCATGATAGCCCAGATGGCGGCACGGGCCGGGTCGCGCTGGGCGATCAGCGGGGCCATCGCAGTCAGCGTGGTGATCAGGAACCAGCCAAGCCAGACGCTGGTCCCCTGCCCCTTGGCCCCGACCCGGTTCATCCCGTCATTCCAGTCGCCGGTGCCGATCAAGGGCATGCCATTGGCCCCGGTCAGCGCAATCGCCTGATCCAACCCGCGCGCGCAATGTTCCCACAAGGGGGCGGTCTGGTCCGAGGTTTCGGGGGTCGGGAAGGCGTCGGCCTCGCCGGGCGACAAGGCAGGGGCCTCAATGAAAGGCAGCACCTCGTCCAGAATGGCCAGATCGCCGGTGACCCCAACGTAGTGGGCGACGCAACGGGCCAGCCAGACCCGGTCATCCGAGATGCGGGTGCGCACGCCTTGCCCGGAATGGGGCAGCCACAAATGCTGGACATCGCCTTGCGGAAACAGCCGGGATGCCGCGCGCAGCAAATGGGCGCGGGTGATCTCTGGCCGGGTTGCCGCCAGCGCCATGCCATCCTGCAACTGGTCGCGGAACCCGTACGCCCCGCTCGCCTGATAGAACCCGGCGCGCGCCCAGATGCGGCAGGCGAGGGTCTGATACATCAGCCAGCCGTTCAGCATGATGTCCATGGCCCTGTCCGGGGTCTTGACCTGAACCGTGGTCAGAAGGTCGGCCCACCAGCGTTTCACCCCAGACTGTTCCTTTTCGGGGTTCTTGGCGCGGGTCGACAGGATCAGCGCCCGCGCCTCGGCGGCAGAGGCGGCCTGGCCCAGCAGGAACACCACCTCGACCCGCTGACCCGGGGCCGGAATGATGCGGCGTTGCAGGGCGGCACAGGGGTCAAGGCCCGGCCCCG
>JANXPK010000540.1 GCA_025357355.1 Rhodobacterales bacterium | reverse complement strand
AATCCGTCGCGCGCCACTTTATCCAAGATCAACCTCCGGTTTGGCGGGAGGTTAGGCGCGGCCGTAAGCCTCGGCAATGGCGACTTTCATGGAATCCGCCGGGCTGTTGTCGCCCCATGTGACCATTTGGAAGGCCGGATAAAACCGCTCGGCGGCCATCACGGCAGAAGCGATCATGTCGTCGATCTGTTCCGGGCTGGCAATCTGACCGCCGGACAGCAGCAGGCCATAGCGCCACACCATCAGCTTTTGTTCCGCCCAATAGGCAAAAGCACCGGTCCAGACCATGTCGTTGCAGCGGTTGAGGACGTCATAGAGTGCGGGCAGCCGGTTTTCTGGTGGCTGCATTTCAAAGGTGCAGATCAGGCGAAGGGTTTCATCCTGGGCGTTCCAGGCAAGGGTCAGCGAGTAGGTGCGCCACTGACCTTCGACCGCCATGGCGATCTGGTCATCGGTGACACGGTCAAACTCCCAAGCATGGTGTTCAGCAAGGGTTTCCACGATGTCGATGGGGTGCAGATCATCGCTGGTGAGGTAGTCTTCTGCTAGCGACATGCCCGGCCTCACTATTGTGCTGCGGTTCCGGCCTAGCACACAATTTGCTGTGTGCGGGACAAGGGGCAGCTTATTTCTGATGAAGTCTTACTAGATATTGCTGGGCTGAGGAATCCTGTAAAGAGAAATCGCGGGCAATCTTCTGTGGGTAAGTGAGTGTGGCCAAAGGGATTCAGTGCAAGACCAAGTGCAGCCGGAGGCGGCATCAAGGTGAATTGGCCGCCAATTTGCGGCGGTTTAAGAACGAGGCGGAATTATCGGTGACACCTGGGGAGGCATTCGCTCACCTGTCACATTCAAGTTGACCGCCAACCATTTCACCCCAAGCCCAAGGGCGTGACTAGGGCCATGGGTTCAAGGAAGAACGTCAACCGAGCATGAAACGAGGCTGAAGGGGTTTACAAATCAAACGTCGCGAACACCGGGACGTGGTCGCTGGTTTGATCCCAACCGCGGGTGTGACGCAGGATGCGGCTGCCGTGGGCGGCGTCGATGATGTCCGGCGTGGCCCAGATATGATCCAGACGGCGGCCCTTGTCGGCGGTGGCCCAGTCCGAGGAGCGATAGGACCACCAGCTGTAGAGAAGGCCGTCGGGGATGTCCTTGCGGGTGACGTCGTGCCAGTGGCCAGCCTCCATCACCGCGTTGAAGTGGTCCACCTCAATCGGCGTGTGGCTGACGATCTTCAACAACTGCTTGTGGTTCCAGACGTCATCTTCGCGCGGGGCGATGTTCAGATCACCGACCAAAATGGCGCGGTCCGGGCGTTCCCAACGGAAATGGTCACGCATTTCAGTGAGGTAGTCGAGTTTCTGGCCGAATTTGACATTCTCGGCCCGGTCGGGAATGTCGCCGCCCGAGGGGACGTAGGTGCAATGGATGGTGACGCCGTTCTGCAACTGCGCAGCGACATGACGGGCATGACCGAGGTCGGCGAAATCCTTGCCACCCACGTCCATCAAGGGCAGCTTGGACAGGATCGCGACGCCGTTGTAGCCCTTTTGACCGCGCGCAACCATGTGGGTGTAGCCGAGCGCCTTGAACTGGTCCATCGGGATCAGTTCGACCGGGCTTTTGCATTCCTGCAGGCACAGGATATCAGGCTGCTCTTCGGCCAAGAGTTTGGCCACCAGGCCTTCGCGCAGGCGGACCGAGTTGATGTTCCAGGTGGCGAGGGTGAAGGGCATCGGGTTTCCTTTCAGGATCGGCGGCAGAGTAGGGGGGTGGGTGGCAATGCTCAAGCCCGATGACGGAACGCAACGCTATTCATCGAGCTTAACGAGAAATGAAGGACCTACAAACCGCCTACAATCCAGCTACATTCCCACTACACGCGGGCGCAGATTTTCGCGATTGACCACAATTCCCGAATCGGGCCGGGTGGCTTGACCTTGGGTTGCGTTCCGGCCAGTTTCCCGCCATGAACCATCCCCGGCTCTGGCGGAACCGCAATTTCCGCTTCTTCATCGCAGCCTCGCTGTTCGCGCAACCCGGCTCGGGGGTGTTCGCGGTGGCATTCCCGTGGTTCGCCACGCTCTTGACCCGCGACCCCCTGCTGATCGGGATGGTGGCGATGGCGCCGCAACTGCCGTGGCTGTTGTTCGCGCTGCCAGCGTACTTCGTGAACACTGCCGTCTTCGGCGGCAGGATCGGGCCAGGCGCCGGGCTGTTCATGGAGTCTTGGGGTTTGTCACCGAGCTTCAACCCAGTGCTGGCGACCAATCTGCTCTTGGCGGGAAACATGGCCACCAGCAATGTGGCCAACTTCGTGAGCCATAACGCCAAGAAATTGGCTCGCATTATCACAATTGGTTAGGAATTCAGAGAATATAAAGATGTTCCCTCCCAAAGCTGCCGCGGCATTTACCTC
>JANXPK010000108.1 GCA_025357355.1 Rhodobacterales bacterium | reverse complement strand
CTGGCGCGGCTGTTGCCGGAGGCGGTGCTGAAGGAGATGGCGCTGTTTGGCCGGGTCGTGACGGCTGAACGCGCATTGGCGCTGGGGTTTGTGGCCGAAGTGGCGGACGATCCCGGTGCGGCGGCGCTTGAGATTGCCGAGCGGTTGCGCGCCACATCGCCCCGTGCGACGGAGGTGGCCAAATACATGATCCACGCCGCCAGGGGTGAGGACACGGGTGCGATGATCGAGGCGCTGGGGTCGGGCATGACGGCGGCCACGGCGGACAAGGCCGAGGGGGTGGCGGCATTCCGCGCCAAGCGCCAAGCGGACTTCAAGGGCGATTGAGTTGCAGCCCGATGTCATCATCATCGGCTCTGGCATGGGCGGCGCCACGTTGGCGGCGGCACTGGCGCCGTCGGGGCGGCGCATCCTGATCCTGGAGCGCGGTGATCGGATGGAGGATACGCCGGCCTCTCGCGATGCTATCGCAATCTTTCGCGACGGGCATTTTCGGCCGGATGAGATGTGGCTGGACGGTGAAGGCAAGCCCTTCAACCCCGGCAATTACTATGTGGCGGGCGGGAATTCCAAACTTTATGGGGCGGTCTTGATCCGCTATCGGGCCGAGGATTTCAGTCCACTGCACCATTTGGGCGGCACAACGCAGGGCTGGCCGATCAGCTATGATGTGCTGGAGCCCTGGTATCAGGCGGCGGAGAAGCTGTATCAGGTGCGCGGCGCCCTGGGGGAGGACCCGTCGGAGCCGCGACATTCGGGCGGTTACGATTTCCCGCCGGTGCCAGACGAGGCTTCGATTGCCGATCTGCGGCGGCGATTGCAGGGCGTGGGATTGCATCCGGCCAGCCTGCCGCTGGGGGTGGATATTCAGAAATGGCTGGCCAAGGGGCAGACGCCTTGGGACGCTTTCCCGAACACCTGTGGCGGCAAGATGGATGCCGAAACCATCGGGCTCAACTACGCGCTACAGCATCCCAATGTGACCTTTGCGCCTGTGAGCCGGGTCAGACGGCTGTTGGCGGAAGGTGGGCGGATCACCGGGGTCGAGGTCGAGGGCAAGGGTTTGCTGAGCGCGCCCGTCGTGGTGCTGTGTGCCGGGGCGGTGCAGTCGGCGGCGCTTTTGTTGGCCTCGGCAGACGACGCATATCCCACCGGGCTGGCCAACGGGTCCGATCAGGTCGGGCGGAATTTCATGAACCACAATCTGAGCGCGGTTCTGGGTATCCATCCATTCAGGCGCAATACGTCGGTCTATCAAAAGACCATCATGGTCAACGACTTTTACTTGACCGGCGGGCCGAATGGCGCGCCGCTGGGGAATATCCAGATGCTGGGCAAGATTTCAGGGCCGATCCTGGCTTCGGACACGCCCATTCCCTTGCCGCTGGCGAATTGGATCGCCGGGCATGCGGTGGATGTGCTGGCGATGTCCGAAGACCTGCCGAACCCGGAAAGCCGGGTCACGCTGCGGGGGGAGCAGATCGTGCTGGACTGGAAGCGGTCGAATTGGCAGGCGCATCTGGCCTTGGTGGCGAAGTTGAAGGCGGTGTTGAAGCGGGCGGGGTATCCGATCACCCTCGCCCGGGCTTTTGACCGCCGCACGCCCAGCCATCAATGCGGCACAGCGAGGATGGGGGCCGACCCCGCGACGAGTGTGGTCAATGCCGATTGCCGGGCGCATGATCTGGCGAACCTTTATATCGTCGATGCCTCGGTGCTGCCGACCTCGGCCGCCGTGAACCCGTCGCTGACCATCGCCGCTTTGGCGTTGCGGACGGCAGAGCATATCGCGGGGCAGACATGAAGCGGGCGTTGATCACCGGGGGGCAGCAGGGCATCGGGTTCGGCATTGCGCAGGCGTTGTTCGCGGCGGGGTTCGAGATTGTCATGGCCGCTGAGTTGGCGCCGGATGCAGGGCCGGTGCAGGCGGCCTTGGCGGCGCTGCCGGGGGCGCGGTATTTCCGGCATGATCTGGCGGCGGTCGACGGGATCGCGGCCTTGTTGGATGCGGTGGG
>JANXPK010000531.1 GCA_025357355.1 Rhodobacterales bacterium | reverse complement strand
GTCTGTCGCCTTCGATCTTGCGACGCATCGCGGCTACGATTCGGATCACCCGAGGGTGGTGGGCGATGTCGGCAAGGCCGGGGTGGCGATCTCTTCCGTCGAAGATATGAAACGGTTGTTTGACGGTATCCCCCTTGACCGAGTTTCGGTGTCGATGACGATGAACGGTGCGGTGATCCCGGTGTTGGCCAGCTTTATCGTGGCGGGCGAGGAGCAGGGGGTGGCGCGGGCGGCGCTGTCGGGCACCATCCAGAACGACATCCTCAAAGAGTTCATGGTGCGTAACACCTATATCTATCCGCCGGAACCCTCGATGCGGATCGTTGCGGACATCATCGAATACACCGCCAAAGAGATGCCGAAATTCAACTCGATCTCGATCTCGGGCTATCACATGCAGGAGGCGGGGGCCAACCTGGTGCAGGAGTTGGCTTATACGCTGGCGGATGGCCGCGAGTATGTGCGGGTGGCGCGGGCGCGAGGCATGGATGTCGACGACTTTGCGCCGCGGCTGTCGTTTTTCTTTGCCATTGGCATGAATTTCTTCATGGAAGCGGCCAAGCTGCGCGCGGCACGGCTGCTGTGGCACCGGATCATGAGCGGATTTGGGGCGAGCAAGACTGAAAGTCTGATGCTGCGGACCCATTGCCAAACCTCGGGCGTGTCGCTGCAAGAGCAGGACCCATATAACAATATCGTGCGGACGGCTTATGAGGCGATGGCGGCGGCATTGGGCGGAACGCAGTCGCTGCACACCAACTCGTTTGACGAGGCGATAGCGCTGCCGTCCGATTTCGCCTCGCGGGTTGCGCGCAACACCCAGTTGATCCTGCAGGAAGAAACCGGGATCACCCATGTCGTCGATCCGCTGGCGGGGTCGTATTATGTCGAGGCCCTGACGGCGGAACTCGCCGATAAGGCCTGGGCGCTGATGGAAGAGATCGAGGCTGCGGGGGGCATGACGGCGGCAGTTGCAGCGGGGCTGCCCAAGCGGCGGATTGAGGAGACGGCAGCGCGGCGACAGGCGCTGGTCGACCGAGGGTTAGAGGTGATCGTC
Organism: Rhodobacterales bacterium; assembly: GCA_025357355.1. Taxonomy (GTDB): domain Bacteria; phylum Pseudomonadota; class Alphaproteobacteria; order Rhodobacterales; family Rhodobacteraceae; genus Stagnihabitans. Next base: position 1,292 of record JANXPK010000531.1, on the reverse strand, counting down.
GGGGTCAACAAGTATCGTCTGGCAGACGAAGACGAATTGGCGATCCGGGTGGTAGACAATCGCGCCGTCCGGGAGGCGCAGGTGGCGCGGCTGAAGGCGGTGCGGCAGGGGCGGGATGCGGCGGCTTGCGCGTCGGCGCTGACAGGGCTGACCGAGGCGGCGCGGGGGACGGGGAACTTGCTCGCTGCGGCAGTAATGGCGGCGCGGGCGCGGGCAACGGTGGGGGAAATATCGGAGGCAATGGAGGCGGTGTTCGGGCGGCATCAGGCGCAGGTTGCAGTGATCTCGGGCGTTTACGGCGCGGAATATTGCGGCGATGCGGAGTTTGCGGCGGTGCAGGCTGAGGTCGCTCGGCTGGCGGCGGTGCTGGGCCGGGCGCCGCGGATGATGGTGGTCAAGCTTGGTCAGGACGGCCATGACCGTGGGGCCAAGGTGATCGGCTCGGCCTTTGGCGATATCGGCTTTGGGGTCGAGGTGGGCAGCCTGTTCCAGACCCCGGAAGAGGCGGCGGCGGCGGCGGTGGCGCTGGGGGCGGATGTGGTGGGGATCTCCAGTCAGGCGGCGGGGCATATGGCGCTGGTGCCGGGGTTGGTCAGGGCGCTGAAGGCGGGGGGGAGCGAGGCGGTGGTGGTTTGTGGTGGGGTCATTCCGGCGCAGGATTACAACGTTTTGAAGCAACACGGGGTGAGGGCGATTTTCGGGCCGGGGACCAATGTTCTGGCGGCGGCGCGGGAGGTTCTGGCGCTGCTTTGGGCCGCCAAGAGCTAGTGTCCACATGTGAACACTTTGGAAAAGCATTCAAAAGCAATGGTTTGCGTTCTTTCGTTAACCGGATTTTAGGGAGCATTGCGATGCTTCCCGCACTTCCGCGCGGTGGTATGTGTGGGCGCAGGTAGCTAGGGCTGCGCTGGGAGGCGATGGAATGATGGGGCGCCAAGCCCTTGAGAACGCCGCGTTAATTGGCCTGATTAACGGAAGATGAACGACCTACAAACCACCTACAATTGGCCTACAACGCCTCTACACCGGATGCGAGGTTCTTGGCCCCTGATTTGGGTTAACCATGTACTGCGAATCGGAGGCGAGGGGCTGGCAGCCGCGCGGCTGGAGCGGGATGACTCTTGTGTGAATCGCGCGCATCAACTGAACCATGAACAGCGCGGCCTTGCATCCTCTCAACCAGAGAAGTCAGAGGGCAATGGCTGACCGTCGGGTGGGCATCCAATGGATGTGGTCAAAGCTTTATGGTTGAGACCCCCGAACGGCAAGCTTCGTGATGGCGGTTGGGAATG
>JANXPK010000529.1 GCA_025357355.1 Rhodobacterales bacterium | reverse complement strand
GTGCTGATCCTGGACGAGCCGACGGCGACGTTGGGGGTGAAACACGCGGCCCACGTCTTGCGCATCGTCAACGAGGCCAGGCGGCGCGGGCTGGCCGTGGTGTTCATCACCCGTCAGGTCATGCACGCAATGACGGTCGGCGATCACTTCGCGGTGCTGATCCGGGGGGCGGTCGCGGCGGATTTCCGCAAGGGCGAACGGACCCGCGAAGAGATCACCGATCAGATGGCAGGGGGCGAGACGATGGCGGGTCTTGAAGCCTCGATCGAAGGATACATGGAAGATCACGCCGGGCACGTGCCGAAAGTCGCCTGACCTTCCATATACTTGCCGGGGCAGGTGACACTTTCACCGCGCCCCGGAACGTCCAAGGCCGGACCTCCACCCCGCTCTTGGACACTGCGACGGTCCGGGCCGCCCTCCCAGCAGCCCGGACCAAACGCCCGCCGGACGCAAGTGGTGTCCGGTGGCAGCAATCGAGACAGATCAGACGGGGCGAAAATGACAGTACGAATAGCGGTAATCGGCGCAGGCGTGATGGGGGCCGATCATGCCAGGATCGTGGCGGAAGACATGCCCGGCGCCAAGTTGCAGGTGGTCTGCGACATGGACACGGCGCGGGCGCGGTCGGTGGCCACGGCGCTGGATGCTGCCGATGCAGCAAGCGACCCCGAGGCGGTGATCGCCCGGGCCGATGTCGATGCTGTGATCATCGCCAGCCCCGATTTCACCCACGCGCCGCTGTCGATGGCCCGTATCAGACTGGGCAAGAAGGTTCTGTGCGAAAAGCCGCTGTCGCAATCTGTCGTGGACTGCGTGCAGGTTATGCAAGCCGAACGGGCGGCGGGTCAGCGTTTCGTGCAGCTGGGCTTCATGCGCCGCTACGATCAAGCCTATGTCGAGATGCGTCAGGCGCGAACCTCGGGGCAATTGGGCCGGGCGCTGATGATGCACAATTTCCACCGTAATGTCGCGACGCCGGCGGCCGATTTCACCGGGGCGATGGCCATCACCAATTCGGCGCCACATGAGTTTGACGTGGTGCAGCATGTGCTGGGCACCGATTACACCTCCATCGCCGCCTGGCAGCCGAAGCGGTCGGATGCGCTGGTCGCACCGGTGTTCATGGTGCTGGAAACCACCGATGGCCAGATCGTCAATATCGAAGTCAACAACAACGCGGCCTACGGCTATGACGTGCGTGCCGAACTGGTTGGCGAGACGGCCTCCATCGCCATGAACCATGTCGCCTTTACGCGGGTTGACCGCGCCTTGACCACCGGCTCCGCCTATGAGACCGACTGGCGCGGCCGTTATGCCGAAGCTTACCGTCGCCAGAACCGCGCCTTCCTGCGCTTTGTGCAGACCGGGATATACCCGGAAATAGCCGCGTCGTGTTGGGACGGTTATGCCGCTTCCGTGGTGGCCGAGACAGGCACACGGGCGCTGAAAGAGGGCCGAAAACTGCCCGTTCAAATGATCACCAAGCCGGAGTTCTACGCATGAAACTGGGATTCGTATCCGACAGCCTTGGCGGTCTGCCGTTTGAAGCCATGCTGGATCACGCCGCCCGGCTGGGAGTGTCAGGGTCGAGGTCAACACCTGTGGCTGATCCACCGCGCCGCATTTCGATCTGAAAGGAATGCTGGGCAACGGGGCCAAGCAGAAGGCATTTCTTGCGGCCTTCGCCGACCGCGGGCTGGAGGCGATCAGCCTGAACGCCAACGGCAACCCCTTGCATCCGACCGACCCGGCGCAGGGTCTGGGCCTGCGCGACACGATCCGTGTGGCGGGTCAGATGGGGATCAAGACCGTGTGCATCATGTCGGGCCTGCCTGCGGGCAATGCGTCCGACACCATGCCGAACTGGGTTGTCTCGTCCTGGCCGCCTGAAACCCAAGCCATCCTGCGCTATCAGTGGGACGCCAAGCTGCTGCCGTTCTGGGCCGAGATCGTCGATCTGGCCCGCGCGAACGGTATCGAACGCATCGCTCTGGAACTGCACGGCAACCAATGCGTCTATAACGTGCCCTCGCTCTTGAAACTCCGCGCCGCTGTCGGGCCGGTCGTGGGGGCGAACCTTGACTCCAGCCACCTGTTCTGGATGGGTGCTGATCCCTTGGTCGCGGCAGAGGCGCTGGGTGCGGCGCTTTACCATGTCCACGCCAAGGACACTTTCCTGAATGCCTCGGTCCGGGCGACCACCAGCCTTCTGGAGAACGGCAGTTTGATGGACATTCCGGCGCGCAGCTGGTCCTATATCACGTTCGGGTTTGGCGATGGCGAGCAATGGTGGCGGCAATTCTGTTACCGGCTCAAGATGGCGGGCTACGACGGCTGGCTGTCGATCGAACACGAGGATGTCCTGCTCAACGCCCTGGAAGGGCTTGAGAAATCTGGGGCGCTGCTCAAGGGTGTCATGCCCGCAGCACCTGCCGACTACAAACCGCAAGCCATTTGAAGGGGAGCGATCATGCCCTGCGTTGATGCCTGTTCCGCCGCCGATCTTGATGCCGAAGAAGCCCGCAGCTTTGATCAGGGCGGCCGTACCTTTGCGATTTATCGCAACCATCAGGACAAATACTTTTGCACCGATGGCCGCTGCACGCATGAGGAAATTCACCTCGCGGACGGGCTGGTGATCGAAAACACCGTTGAATGCCCGAAACATTCGTCGATCTTCAATTTCGAAACCGGCGAGGTGGAAACCCCACCCGCTTGCGAGAACCTGCGCACCTATCCCACCAAGGTCGAGGGCGGGCGCATTCTGGTCGAGATCTGACCCGGATACGCAATCAAGCCAAACTGTCCCATGTGGGCTGACAGCGGGTGGCCATTGCCGCCCGCTGCGCTATTGCAGGTGTCGGTATCAGCAAGCAATTCCATCGCGTAAGCAGGCAGAACTGCATCAGCATCGCAATTGACTTGGAATATCCAAAGCATCTACAGTCATGTTTAGAACATCATATTTGCTAAAAGCCAGGTGGCGCCCTTGTGGCCAGGTCCTCTCACATGATTACCGCCGCTCAGTTGAAAGCCGCGCGGGCGATGTTGAGCATTGACCAGAAGACGCTGGCGGAACTGGCGGGTCTCTCCGTGCCCACCGTCCAGCGCATGGAGGCGAGCCTTGGTACCGTGCGGGGCACGATTGAAAGCCTGACACGGATCATCGAAGCGCTGGACCGCGCGGGGGTTGAGCTCATTTCTGAGAAGATGAAAAGCAATGGCAGCGGTCGCGGAGTTCGACTGAAGGTTGCGGTCGGCACGACGGCGGAAAAGCCCCAGCCAAAGGACGTCAGGGCAAGCAATGACGGCGGTTGAGCTTGCAACGCTGATTTCCGCGGCACTTCTGGCGTTAGGGCCCTGCGCAGTATTGGCAGGCCATCGGCCATGGGTTTCCGGCGCAGTTTACAGCATTTCATCTGCGTTGTGCGTGGGGATTGCCGCCTTGGGTGCTGCGGGGCTGTTCACACGCACGCTGGACAGCAGCGTTGCCTTGCCGCTGGGTCTGCCGTGGATCGGCTCGCACTTTCAACTTGATGCGTTGTCGGCGTTCTTTCTGGTCATTCTGGGGATCGGGGGCAGCGTGGTCAGCCTTTACGGCATCGGTTACGGTCGCCATGAACACGATCCGCTGCGGGTACTGGCCTTTTATCCGCCGTTTCTGGGAGCCATGGCGCTCGTCCTGCTTGCGGCGGACGCTTTCACCTTTCTCATGTCCTGGGAGGTGATGTCACTGCTGTCCTGGGCCTTGGTACTGACCCACCATCAAAAGGAGGATACCCGGACCGCAGGTTACGTTTATCTGGTGATGGCGGGCTTTGGCGCCATGGCACTGCTCTTGGCGTTTGGCCTGCTTGCGGGGTCCGGTGGGCTATATGGCTTTGAGGTGATGCGCGGCGTGCAGCGGACCCCGTTGATGGCCGCCGTGATCCTTGGCCTGATGCTTTTGGGCGCCGGATCGAAGGCGGGGCTGGCGCCGTTGCATGTCTGGCTGCCCTTGGCGCATCCCGCAGCCCCTTCCCATGTCTCGGCCTTGATGAGCGGCGTCATGACCAAGGTGGCGCTTTATGGCTTCATCCGGGTGATTTTCGATCTGCTCGGACCCTCGGCCTGGTGGGCAAGCCCGGCGGTGATCATCCTCGGCAGTTTGACGGCGGTGCTTGGGATTCTTCTGGCCATGATGGAGCGCGACCTCAAACGCGCACTGGCCTACAGCACCATTGAAAACATCGGGGTGATCTTTGCGGCGCTTGGTCTTGCGATGGCCTTTCGCGCCAACGGCATGACGGCGGCGGCGGCGCTGGCCTTTACGGCGGCGCTGTTTCACATCTTCAATCACATGGTCTTCAAAAGCCTGTTGTTCATGGGGGCGGGGTCAGTGCTGACCGCAACCGGGACGCGCGATCTGGACGGGCTGGGTGGACTGATCCACCGCATGCCGGTCACCAGCTTTGTGGTGCTGGTGGGTGCCTTGGCAATTTCGGCCTTGCCGCCGCTGAATGGTTTCGCCTCGGAGTGGTTGTTGTTTCAGGCCGTGCTGATGAGCCCGGCTATCCCGCAAGACGCTTTGCAACTGATGATCCCTGCGGCGGGAGGCTTGCTGGCCTTGGCGGCGGCGTTGGCGGCTGCAGCGTTTGTGCGGATTTACGGCGTCGGCTTTCTGGGCCGTGCGCGCAGCGAAGCCGCAAGAACGGCGGTCGAGGTTGATCGGTTCTCCTTGACGGCGATGGCGGTTCTGGCCGGACTTTGCGTTCTGGCCGGGGTGCTGCCGGGGATGGTGATTGATGCAATCTCGCCGGTCGCCCGCGCAGTTCTGGGTGGCCAGTTGCCGGTGCAGGGCAATGAGGCCTGGTTCAAGATCGTGCCGATTGCCGAGGCCCGCAGTTCTTACAGCGGCATGTTGGTCTTGCTGTTCGTGGCGTTCTCGGCCTCAGGCGCCGCGTGGGCCGTTCACCGCCTGGCCTCGCACCGGGTGCGGCGGTCTGCGGCCTGGGATTGCGGCTTTCCCGACGCCAATCCGATCACGCAATACAGCGCCAGCGGCTTTGCCCAACCGCTGCGGCGGGTGTTGGGAGCCGATATTCTGGGCGCCCATGAGTCAGTCTGGATGCCCGCGCCCGGAGATAAAAGCCCGGCACGTCTGACGGTCACGGTAGATGACCCGATCTGGCGCACCGTCTATAGCCCGATTGGAACAACAGTTTTCTACGTCGCGACCCGGATGAACGGGCTGCAATTCCTGACCATCCGCCGCTACCTCAGCCTGGTCTTCTTGGTGCTGATCGTCCTTTTGGTGGGGCTGATGCTATGGGCCTGATCCTCAGCTTGCTGGTTCAGGGCATTCAGATGGTGCTGGTCGTGGCCTTGTCACCGCTGCTGGTCAGCATCGTGCGCAAGGTGAAGTCGCGCCTGACCCGCAGGCAAGGTGCGCCGCTCATTCAGCCTTACCGCGACCTGGTCCGCCTGATGCGCAAGGATGTGGTTCTGGCCGACAACGCCTCCTGGTTGTTCCGGGTGATCCCCTATCTGGTCTTTGCGGCAACGTGGGTCGCAGCCGCCCTAATCCCGACCTTCGCCACCGGGCTGCAGTTCAGCTGGACCGCCGACCTGATTGCGATTGTGGCGCTGCTCGGTTCGGCCCGGTTCTTTCTGGCGCTGGCCGGGATGGACGTCGGCACCAGTTTTGGCGGCATCGGGTCAAGCCGCGAGATGATGATCGCCTCGATGGCGGAACCGGCGATGATGCTGATCGTCTTCTCGCTGGCGCTGATCGCCGGATCGACCCAGTTGTCGACCGTGGTGCAATTCATGGCCTCGCCTCAGGTGGGTTTGCGGGTTTCGCTGGGAATGGCATTGGTGGCGCTGGTGATCGTGGCCCTGGTCGAAAACGCCCGCATTCCAGTCGACAACCCGGCCACGCACCTGGAACTGACCATGGTGCACGAGGCGATGGTGCTGGAATACTCCGGCCGTCACCTGGCCATGATCGAGCTTTCATCGGCGCTGAAGCTGCTGCTGTATGTCTCGCTGATCGGCTGCATCTTCGTGCCGTGGGGCATTGCCGACAGCGGGGCCGGCCTTGGCGCTTATGTGATTGGCGCTGTGGCCTATCTGGCCAAACTGGGCGTGGCGGGACTGTTGCTGGCCATCTTCGAGACATCCATCGCCAAGATGCGGGTGTTCCGGGTGCCCAATTTCGTTGGCATCGCCTTGATGCTGGCGCTGCTGGGCACGCTACTGCGCTTTGTATCGCGGAGTTTGTGATGGGCCATCTGGCGTTTGACATCGCACATCTTCTGGCAGGCGGGCTGCTTCTGGTCAGCTTCATGATGATCTATCAGGACCGGATGTTTGCCCTGCTGCATGTCTTTGCCTTGCATGCGCTGGTCCTGTCGCTGTCGGTGGCCTGGCAGGCCTATAATCAGGGCGCCCCGCATCTTTACGTCACGGCGGCCATCGCGCTGGTCTTCAAGGCCGGGGTCATTCCGGTGGCATTGCGCCGGATCGTGCAACAGCTTGGCATTCACCGCGAGGTTGAGACCGTTGTCGGCATCGGGGTCACCATGCTGGCGGGGATCGGTTTGTCGGCCTTGTCGATCGTGCTGATGCTGCGCGTGACGGAAAACGCCGACTCCTTTGCGCGCGAGGATCTGGCCTTTGCCCTGTCGGTGGTTCTGCTGGGCCTCTTGATGATGGTCACCCGCCGCAACGCCGTCAGTCAGGTGGTGGGGTTCATGTCGCTGGAAAACGGTTTGATCCTGGCGGCCGCCGGGGCAAGGGGCATGCCTTTGGTGGTCGAGATCAGCGTCGCCTTTTCGGTGTTGATCGCCTTCATCGTCATCGGCGTGTTTCTGTTCCGCATCCGTGAACGCTTTGACAGCGTCGATGTCACCGCCCTTGACGACTATCGGGAAGATCACCGATGAACGATCTTTTGCCAAATCCAGTTGAAATCATTGTCGGCGTTCCTTTGCTGTCGGCGGCCATTCTTGCGGTTTTGCCCGGCTACAGACTTTCGGCGCGGCTGAACATGCTGGCCTGCCTGATCACATTCTTGTCAGCCCTGTCGCTTTTGGTCACCGCCCGCCCGCCCGCTGGCGCGTATTTTCTGGTCGACGATCTGAACATCGTCTTCATCGTGCTGAATACCTTCGTGGGCCTGTCGGCCGCGACCTTTTCGGCCAGCTACATCAACCATGAGCTGGCCATCGGACGTCTGACCCCGGCCTATCTGCGGTTCTACCACGCGATGTACCAGATGATGATGTTCGGCATGAATCTGGCGTTGGTGTCCAACAATATTGGCCTGATGTGGGTGGCGGTTGAACTGGCGACCTTGTCGACCGTGCTGATGGTCGGCATTTACCGCACGCACGAGGCGCTTGAAGCGGCGTGGAAATATTTCATCCTTGGCAGCGTCGGCATCGCATTGGCCCTGTTTGGAACCATTCTCGTCTACCTTGCGGCACAGCCCGTGCTGGGTGAAGGGCAGTCCGCCATGATCTGGACCAACCTTCTGAGCAAGGCCAACAGTTTTGATCCCGCACTGCTCAATCTGGCCTTCGTGTTCCTGCTGCTGGGCTATGGCACCAAGGTTGGTCTGGCCCCGTTGCATGCCTGGTTGCCGGACGCCCATGCCGAGGGGCCAACGCCGATTTCCGCAGTTCTATCTGGGCTGTTGCTGAACGTGGCGCTTTATGCCGTGCTGCGGTTCAAGATGCTGATGTCGGCCAATCATCGCGCACTTGACCCGGGACCGATGATGATCGTGATGGGGCTCCTCTCGTTGATCTTTGCCGCCCTGATGCTGTACCGGCGGCGCGACATCAAACGGCTGTTTGCCTATTCGTCGATCGAGCATATGGGCATCATCGTCTTCGCCTTCGGCATGGGCGGCCCCTTGGCGAACTTTGCCGGGCTCCTGCACATGGTCATGCACAGCCTGATCAAATCCTCGATCTTCTTTTCAGTGGGCCATGTCGCGCAGATCAAGGGCAGTCAGCAGATCAGCGCCATTCGCGGTCTGACCCAAAGCCATCCGGTGCTGGGATGGGGGCTGGCCAGCGGGGTCTTTGCCATCGCGGGAATGCCGCCGTTTGGCATGTTCATGAGCGAGTTTCTGATTGTCACGTCCACGTTCGCACGGCAACCGGCGCTGGCCTTGTTGCTGGTCCTTGGTCTGCTTCTGGCATTTGGCGCGCTGGTGCTGCGGCTGACCGGATT
>JANXPK010000510.1 GCA_025357355.1 Rhodobacterales bacterium | reverse complement strand
GGTTGTCCAGATACCCCGCCGTGCGCGGCCCGATATAAGCGTTCATCGCGGCGGTCGAGAAGCGTTCATATTCCCGCATCGTGTTTACGACTTCGGACGAGGCGCAGATGAAAGCATCCGGCATGACGCGCTGGACGATCTCTTTGGCCATCAGTTCATGGTCGTTGTTGAGAAAGGAAAACAGGAAGCCGATCACCACAGCCTCCAACCCGCGCTGTGCGAACAGTTCGGCGGCCTGTTCGACCTCATCCAGGTTCAGCGGGGTTTCCACCACACCCGTGGGCGGCATGATCCGTTCGGTCACGGCAATCCGGTTGCGGCGTTTGATCAGCGGCGCACTTTGCCACGGCACGTCAAATTGCAGCGAGAAGTTGTGCGGCCGCTTGTGACGCGCCATGTGCAAGATGTCGCGAAAGCCCTTGGTGGTGATCATCCCAACCTCGGCCCCGTCCCGCTCGATCACGATGTTGGTGGCGACCGTAGTGCCATGAAACAGCGCGTCGATCTGGCCGGGCTGGACGCCGGCAATGGCGCACAGCTGCACCACCCCCTGCACCACGCCGATCGACTGATCCTTTGGCGTGCTGGAGACCTTGTGCACAAAGACCTGCTGGCGGCCATCCGCCCCCACCGCCTCAAGCACGAGGTCGGTGAATGTGCCGCCCACGTCAACGCCTACCCTGATCATCCTTGCATCCCTGTTGTTGATGGCCCGGCACATATCTGTCCAAGCCTCTGTTTTTGCTTACGTCCAGAGGGCCTGCGCCTCCATGCACAAGCGCCCGTCAGCGGCGGCGGTCCACAGATGCAGACCCGTCGCCGTTTCATCTGCGTTGACGGTAAAGATCGCGCCGTCGATCAACGGGCTGATGCCGCGAAACGTGAAGGTCGCTGGCGGAGTGCCTTGCAGGCGGGCGGCGTATTCCAGCAGCATCGTGGCTTGCAGCGGGCCATGGACAACCAGGCCTGCATGGCCCTCGGCCTTGATCGCGTGGTCACGGTCATAGTGGATGCGGTGGCCATTGAAGGTGATGGCGGAATAGCGGAACAGCAACACCGGGTCGGCCATGACGCTGTAAGACCAGCGCGCCGCAGGTGCGTGCGGGGCCACCTGCACGGAGGCCGCGGGGTCGCGCGGGGCACGGTAGACGATGTCGTGCCGTTCGGTCAGGACCAGCCCTTGCGGGCCGCTGAAGGCATGGTCGACCGTGACAAAGCACAAAGCCCCGCTGCGGCCCGTCTTCAGGACCACATCCCGCACGGTCGATTGCCGGGTGACAACGTCGCCGACATGGAAGCGTCGGCGCATTTCAATCTGGCCGCCCGCCCACATCCGGTGTGGCAAAGGCACCGGAGGCAACAAGCCGCCACGCATGGGGTGCCCATCCAGCCCAAGCTGCGACATGGGGTATGTGGAGGGGGCAAGACACCAATGGATGGCAAGTGGAGCTTCGTCACCATTGGCGCGCTCCGGGGTGGGGTCGTCCATGCATCCGCCGCCCCCGGCGGCGGCACATAGATCACGGAAGCATCGGCGCCGGTCCGGGCACGGGCTTCGGCGACGGTGTCGAACACCGGCAGGCCGAGATGGATCGAGCCGCCTTTGCCCGGCGAAGTGCCGCCGACCATCTTGGTGCCGTAGGCGATCGCGGCTTCGGAATGGAACGTGCCGTTCTTGCCGGTAAAACCCTGGCAAATCACTTTGGTGTTGCTGTCGATCAGAACGGACATGATGGATGTTGCTTTCGTGGATGGCCGGAAAAGGAGTTAGTGGATCCGCCGGTAGACGCCGGTGAGCACGTCGGCCCACCCTTCCGCGTCGGGCGAAAACTGGATCTTCATGGTGTAGTTGTTGTCGTCGACGACTTCATAGACATGGCGCGCATTGCCGCGCAGCGAGCCGCGCACCAGGATCAGCGTTTTGCCGGTCCAGCCGCCGGACGCCGGCGACGGCGGGTAGTAGCCGAGCGAATCGTGCCCGAACAATTTGTAGAGCCGGTCCTCGCGATCGTAGGTGAAC
>JANXPK010000475.1 GCA_025357355.1 Rhodobacterales bacterium | reverse complement strand
TCGACCACCGGCAAGTGGCGGAACCGGCCATCGGTCATCCGCTGCAACACGTCATCGGCATGGTCGCCGCGTGCGCAGGTGGCGACCTTGGCCGTCATGATGCCATCCACCGGATCGCCCAGACAGACCGGGCCACGGCGTCCCAATTCGCGCACGATGTCGCGTTCGGAGACGATCCCGGCGACTTTCTTGCCATCGCGCGAAATCACAATCGCCCCGATCCGCCGTGAAGACAGCATCTCGGCGACCTTGGCCACCGTGGTGCCGGGCGGCAGCGTGACCACTCCATCATCCGACTTCGATTTGAGGATTTGACTGACGAGCATGGGAACCTCCCTTTCTCTGTCCCTCAAAGGCTCCGCCTCGCGCAAGATTCTGTCAAGATTAATATTGGATTCTTTCCAAATGTTTCATATCGCTTTTCACATTGGCAGCGCTCGCCATTGCGTTAGTCTGCGGCCAAACGGAGCTTTTCATGCGCCTTGCCTTCGCCCTTGCGGTCATCGCCTCACCGGTCCTTGCCGAAGGTACCATCGTGGTCAGCCCGGTCTATTCGCAACTGGTCGCCGTTCCGGTCCCCAAGGGCTTCAAAGCCGGGTTCGAGCATGAAGATAAGGGCTCCTATATCCTCGAACTCACCGCCCCTACCGAAACCGTCGATGCCTGGACGCAAATGATCACCCTGACCGGTGGCAAGGGTCTGGCCGGAAAACTCTCGGTGGCCGACGTTGCCACCAAACTGGCAGAGGGCTATCAAGCGGCCTGCCCCACCTCCTTCACCGCAAAGAAACTGGCGCCGCCGCAAATTCACGGCGCCGTGCAGGCCTTTGCTGGCTACCTTGGCTGCGGCACTACCGGCAACCAGTCCGAAGCGATGGTGTTCGTGGCGGTCGAAGGCAAGTCAGAGGTTTACACCCTGCAATGGGCCGAACATGGCCCCGCCGAGGACAAACCCCCGACCCCCGATCCGCTGGTCTGGCGCCCGCGTGCCGACACGCTTGGCCTGGCCCGCATTTGCGATCCCGTTGCGGGTGAGCAGGCGCCTTACCCGTCCTGCACCGGCAACTGAGCCTCCAGCCGCTGCAGTTCGGTCCGGAATTCATGGGTCAAAAGGACGGCAAACCGGTTCAGCCGCTCCACCCGCCCGTCATCGGCATGGCGGATCAGCCAGAACGCGCGGGTCAGGCTGATCTGATCGGGGATCACCCGCACCAGTTCGGCCGCCGCTGGCAGCGCGAAATCATGCACCACCCCCAGCCCCGCGCCATGGCGCAGCCAGTTCAACTGCACTGACACCGAATTTGACGCCAATGGCACCGTCGTCACCCCGATCGCCACCAGATAATCCAGCTCCTTGTCAAAGATCATGTCCGGGATATAGCCCACGAACCTGTGCCCCGCCAAATCCAGCGGCCCCCGGATCGGCGCGTGCGCGGTCAGATAGGCGCGCGAGGCCGCGAGATGCAGCCGGTAGTCCGACAGCTTTTGCACCGTCAGCCGCCCCGCTTCAGGCCGCGACACGGCAATTGCCATGTCCGCCTCGCGCTTGGACAGGTTGAATATGCGCGGCAAAGCCACGATCTGCACTTCCAACCCCGGATTGGCGTCGCAGATCCGCGCCAGAACCTGCGGCAGCAGGTAATTGGCGCAGCCATCCGGCGCCCCGATGCGCACCTGGCCCGTCAGCCCCTCGGGACCCGTCAGCACCTCGCTCGCCCCGTCCAGCGCCACCTCGGCCCGCTCGGCATGCGGCACCAGTCGCGCGCCCTCTGCGGTCAGGACGTAGCCCTGCGGCGATTTCTGGAACAGCCGCGCCCCCAGCGCATCCTCCAGCCGCGCCACCCTGCGTCCCACCGTTGCCGGATCAATCTTCAGCCGCTTGCCGGCTCCTGACAGGCTTTCGGCCCGCGCCACCGCCAGAAACACCCGCAGGTCGTCCCAATCCAGCACAGAAGGGCCGCTCATTCCTCGCCATCGAAGTACTCCACACTGCTCGCCATCCGCCCCATGAAGCGGATCACCGGCTTGTCCTTGCCTGCCAAAGACGCCACGCCGAACTTGCCACTGTCGGGATATTCCACCACTTCCGGTTCCAGCTTGGTCGAGAACGTCAGATAGCGCAGGGGTGCTGTACCGGTGTTCTCGATCTGATGCGCGGTTGAGCCATCCCCGGCCGGTGCGGCAATCAGATCGCCTGCCGTTACCGCCGCACTCTCAGCCCCGCAATGATAGGTTCCCTGCCCCTCCAGAATGAACATCATCTCTTCATTCACATGATGCGCGTGCTTGGGAAAGGCCCGCTTGCCCGGCGGCACCACCGCCAGCGACACCCCCAGCTTTTTCGCCCCGATCCCGCCGCCCAGCGAGGCAAACTCGCCGACAAACTTCTTGCCATTGCCGACCGGCCCCAGCTTGGCATCCACCAGATTGACGATCTGTTTCATCCCGACTTCCTGCACAATTGCAAAATGCTTTTGAAATCTTGCCCCTGTTCCCGGCATTTCCGCAAGAGTAAACCTGCGCCAACCCAAGGGAGAGCACCATGAAAGACATCGGTCACTGGATCAACGGCAAACACGTCGCAGGCACGTCCGGCCGCTTTGCGGACGTTTTCAACCCCGCCACCGGCGAAGTGCAGGCCCGTGTGGCGCTGGCCTCCAAGGCAGAACTTGACGCCGCCACCGCCGATGCCGCCCGTGCGCAAGTGAAATGGGGCGCCACCAACCCGCAGCGCCGCGCCCGTGTGATGATGGAGTTTGTCCGCCTGCTGAACCGCGACATGCAGAAACTGGCCGAAACCCTCAGCGCCGAACACGGCAAGACCGTCCCCGACGCCAAGGGCGACATCCAGCGCGGTCTGGAAGTGATCGAGTTCTGCATCGGCGCGCCTCACCTTCTCAAGGGCGAGTTCACCGACAGCGCCGGCCCCGGCATCGACATGTATTCGATGCGCCAACCCATCGGCGTCGCCGCGGGCATCACGCCCTTCAACTTCCCCGCCATGATCCCCCTGTGGAAAATGGGCCCCGCCCTCGCCTGCGGCAACGCCTTCATTCTGAAGCCGTCCGAACGTGACCCCTCGGTCCCCTTGATGCTGGGCGAGTTGATGAAAGAGGCCGGTCTGCCTGACGGCGTGCTGCAGGTCATCAACGGCGACAAAGAGTCGGTAGACGCCATTCTGGACAACGACCAAATTGCCGGGATCGGTTTTGTCGGCTCCACTCCGATAGCCCAGTACATCTATTCCCGCGGCACCGCGAACGGCAAACGGGTGCAGTGCTTTGGCGGTGCCAAGAACCACATGATCATCATGCCCGACGCCGACATGGACCAAGCCGCCGATGCCTTGGTCGGTGCCGGATACGGTGCCGCAGGCGAACGCTGCATGGCGATCTCGGTCGCGGTTCCGGTGGG
>JANXPK010000447.1 GCA_025357355.1 Rhodobacterales bacterium | reverse complement strand
CGCACACCGGCTGGAGGCGTTGACGGGCAGCCTGCCAACGGGCGTGGTTTTTGGGCTGCTTGCCGCGTTCGGGCAAGCCGCAGGCTCGTTGATCGCGCGACCGTTGATGCACGGCGGCATCGACCCCTGTCTTGCATCACTGTTTCGGGTTGCGCATCGGGGTTGAAAATGGCGGTGATGGCGGCCTCACCCCTGGCCTCACCGGTCCCGCAACGCATCAGCGTCAAGTCGCTGGCCCTGACCGCAGCCACAGCGGTGATTGGTCTTTTGTTGGGCATGACAGTGTTTCTGTACCCGCTGAAAGGCGCTTAAGCCGGGATCATCGCAACCCTGTCGGCCACATCGCTGGTCATCGTCCTGCCGCTGTTGTGGCTGCGCACGGGTCAAAGGCCAAGTGTGCTATGCTGGTGCGGCGCAGCTGGCGCGGTGGGCGGCCTTGCCCTGATCTTCCTCAGCTAGCCGCCGGTTGGCCGCAGGGACGGTTTTGTCCGGCTTTCACCGTGAACACTTGGAATTAGGTCAAATTGCATGGCCAACCCAGCCCACGTCGCCGCCCCGGGTGACGTTAACTTTGTTGAAACCCCCTTATTCTACCTTCCGAAAGGCTTGCTGGGTCAATATCGGCGTGCAAGGCGAAACAGGTGACACGGGATGGCTCCTCAATTGGCTAAAAAGCGTGTATTCGCGCGTTATGATACCGATGTTCCCGTCACGCTGACCAGTTCGGAATTGCGCATTGTGGTCCGCTTGCTCAGCATATCGCCCAATGGCGCCCTGATCCGGTTGGACCGGTTGTCAGCGAAATTCTTTGACGACGTCGTGTTCCTTCTCGAGATCAATGGGATCGGCAAGATCAAGGCCAACAAACGGTGGCGCCGTGACGCCGATGTTGGGGTCAGATTCGACCTTTCGGATGCCGATCGCGCGCGTTTGGCCGACCGGCTGGCAAACCGGCTTTCCCGCAGGCCACCACAGGGCAATGCGATGTCGGCGCAGATGCCGCATCCTTGACGCGGGCGGGCTTATCCGCTAACCGACCCTCAGGCCCCAATGGGGCCGCCACTCTGACGCCGGGACGCCCGGAACTTAGCGTCCCTTAAACCCATGCAGGCCGATCCTGCATATTAGGACGCATATGACCAAATTTTCCGACCTCGCGCTGGATCCGCGCGTGTTGCAGGCTGTCAGCGATGCTGGCTACGAAGTCCCCACCCCCATTCAGGCACAGGCCATCCCGCCCGCCCTTGAACGCCGCGACGTGCTGGGCATTGCCCAGACCGGCACCGGCAAGACCGCCAGTTTCGTGCTGCCGATGATTACCCTTCTGGGCCAGGGTCGCGCTCGCGCACGGATGCCGCGTTCGCTGGTGCTGGCGCCGACACGGGAACTGGCCGCCCAGGTGGCCGAGAATTTCGACACCTATGCCAAATACACCAAGCTGACCAAGGCATTGCTGATTGGCGGTGTGTCGTTCGGCGAGCAGGACAAGTTGATCGACCGCGGCGTTGACGTGCTGATCGCCACTCCCGGACGGCTGCTGGATCACCACGAACGCGGCAAGCTGTTGTTGACCGGGGTCGAGATCATGGTGGTGGACGAGGCCGACCGCATGCTGGACATGGGGTTCATTCCCGATATCGAGCGCATATTCCAGTTGACCCCGCCGAAACGCCAGACCCTGTTCTTTTCGGCCACGATGGCGCCCGAGATCGAGCGCATCACCAACGCCTTCCTCAAGACTCCGGTGAAGATCGAAGTGGCGCGGCAGGCGACAGCCTCGGCGACGATCGAACAGGCGCTGATCAAGTTCACCCCCAGCCGCAAGGACCGGTCTTTTGCCGAAAAGCGCGCCGTGCTGCGGGCGTTGATCCGGCAAGAGGGCGAGGGCTGTACCAATGCCATCGTGTTCTGCAACCGCAAGATGGATGTCGATGTGGTGGCCAAGTCGCTGAAACAGCACGGCTTCAACGCCTCGCCCATCCACGGTGATCTGGATCAGTCGGTGCGCACCCGGACGCTGGACGGCTTTCGCGATGGCTCGGTTCACCTCTTGATCGCGTCAGATGTCGCGGCGCGTGGGCTGGATATTCCGGCCGTCAGTCACATCTTCAACTTCGATGTGCCTTCGCACCCTGAAGACTACATTCACCGCATCGGCCGCACCGGTCGTGCCGGGCGCATGGGCAAGTCTTATACGATTGCCACACCGCATGACGACAAATACCTCGCCGCGGTCGAGCATCTGATCAAGATGCCGATCCCACGTGGCGAGGTGCCCGCCGGTGCGCTGGAAGGGGCGTCCGAAACCGATGACCGCCCGGCCAGCAGCCGCAGCACCTCTGGCCGCCCACGGCGTGGATCAGAGCCGCACTACGCCGACCGCAAGCCCGAACCCAAGGCCGACGTCATGCCGGTGATCGAAACCGCCGCCAATGAGGCCCCGGTTGAAGCGACGCGTCTGGTGCCCGAGCACAGCGAAACCCGTCGCAGCCCGCGACCAGTCAGCAGTGAAGATCGCCGGTCGCCGGATCATCGCTCCGAGCGAGGCAGTGATCAGCGGGGAAGCGACGACCGCCGCTATCCGTCGCGCGGTCAAGGCGACCGGGTTGTCGGAATGGGTGACCACGTGCCGGATTTCATCCTGCGCAGCTTCCGCATTGCCACACCTGCGACCGAAGAGACCGAAGACGAAGCGTCGGAGGGCTGAGCCAAAGGGGCCTCTGCGGCCCCTCCCGGTTACTCTGGCGCCAGACGGCTGATGACCACGGTCATCTCGGGCTTCTTGCCGATCTCTTCCATCGCGACCTGACGAACGACACGCTTCAGCGCCTCTTCCAGCTTGTCGTCGTCGGCCAGCAGCTTCTTGCCGGCACTGTCGAGAAACTCACTCAGATCGCCTTCCAGGGTTTCGGCAAGATCGCGCATGCCTTTGCCGGTCGGCGGAAGACCCCTCAGATCGACCCAAGCCTCACCCAGCGGTTCGTTGTTCTCGTCCAGAATCAGGGTGACGGTGACCTGGCCGTTCAGCGCCATGCGGATGCGGTCGCGCACCACCCCGTCCGTCGCGCCGATCAACGCCGAGCCGTCAAGGAA
>JANXPK010000310.1 GCA_025357355.1 Rhodobacterales bacterium | reverse complement strand
TGCGCACCCTACGCCAACCTCTGTAGGGTGCGCATTCATTGCGCACCCTCTTTTACACAACACCGAGGCCGGGCATGAGCGAAGGCGACCTTCTTCACATCGTCACCAACGACAACATCGGCCCCACCCGGATCACCCTTGGCCGGACGGTCATCTGGGGTTCACTGGCGGTTCTGGTCGTGGTCTCGATCCTGCAAGTGCTGCAATCCTTTGGCGGGCAGGACTTTGGCTTTGCCAGCTGGCGCCCCACCCTTTACGCCTATATCCTGTTCGCTGTCTGCCTCAGCTGGGGTCAGGTTCTGATCAAGGGCGAACATGGCAAGCGCATCCTATTCGTGCTGCCCGCCTCGCTCTTTGTCGTCTCGCTGACAGTCTTTCCCCTGCTTTTCGGCCTGATCATCGCCTTTTCCGACTGGAACCTCTCGGCCCCGGATGGCCGCAAATTCAACGGTCTGGCCAATCTGGTGCAGATGTGGAACGACCCGTTCTACTGGAACGCGCTGGGCAACATGGTCTGGTATGTGCTGGCGATCCTGCCCGAATATGTCGTGGCCTTTGCCCTTGCCCTGATGCTGAATGCCGAGATCAGGGGCCGCAAGTTCTTTCGGGTCGCATTCCTGATGCCCCTGATGCTGTCGCCGGTCGCGGTGTCGTGGATGATCGGCAAGTCGATGCTGGTAATCCAGCCCGCAGGTCCGGTCATTCGGCTGGCCAAGACGCTGGGCTACCCGAGCCCGTCGTTCTTTTCCAATCCCTTGACTGCCAAGATCACCATCATGCTGATGGATGCCTGGACCTTCATTCCGTTCATGATGATCATGATCCTCGCGGGCCTGCAGGCCATCCCCAAGGAACTGCAAGAGGCCGCGCGCGTCGATGGCGCCACCGGCTGGCGCGCCTTCTGGGAGGTGACGTTCCCCCTGATGCTGCCGGTCTCGGTGACCGCCGTGCTGATCCGGCTGATCTTCAAATTGAAGCTCGCCGACATCATCATCAGCGTCACTTCAGGCGGCCCGGGCGGTGCCACTGACAGCGTTACCTCCTTCATCTTCCGCGAATACCGCGACCGTTCGAATGTCGGCTATGGCACGCTGCTCGCGATGTTCTACCTTGTGATCATCATCGTGGTGATGACCGTGCTGATGAAGCTTGCCGAGCGTTGGATGCAGCCGAGGTATTAAATGACCACCCAGATCTTCCGTGACAGCAGCACCGACCTTGCCCACCGCGCCCAGTGGTGGACCAGCCGGGCCTTGATCTATGGCCTTCTGGCTCTGTGGGCGTTCCTGTCGCTGTTCCCGATCTACTGGACCGTCACCACGTCGTTCAAGATGGCGCCCGACGTGATGAAGGGCTCGTTGGTGCCGTGGTGGGACTTCATGCCGAAATGGCTGGGCTGGAAGACGCTGGGCTTGTCGCCGGACACCATCGGGCAAGACTCCACCGTTCGTGATGAATTCCTGCGCCGTTTCCTGAACTCGGTCATCATTTCGCTCACCTCGTCGGTGCTGGCCGTGGCGCTGGGCAGCCTGGCGGCCTATGGGCTCAGCCGGTTCAGCTACAAGTTCCTGTGGATGAAGAATGCCGACATCTCGTTCTTCTTCATCAGCCAGTTGATCCTTCCGCCCGTGGTTCTGGCCCTGCCGATGCTGGTGCTTTACAAAGAGCTTGACCTTCTGGACAGCCGCGTCGGCCTCATTGCGCTTTATACCTTGTCGGTGCTGCCCATCGTCATCTGGATCATGCGCGACCAGTTTGCGGGCATCCCGACCGAACTCGAAGAGGCCGCCATGGTCGACGGCCAGTCGGTCTGGGGCGCCTATCTGACCATCGTGTTACCCATTGCCCTGCCCGGCATGGTCGCGGCAATGATCCTGTCGCTGGTCCTGACCTGGAATGAGTATTTCTTTGCCGCGCTGCTGACCTCGACCTATGCCAATACCTTGCCCGTCATGGTGGCCAGCCAGACCGGCAGCCAGGGCGTCAGTTGGTGGTCGATGGCGGCGCTGTCCTGTGCCGCCATCGCGCCCCTGGTCATCATCGGGGTGCTGCTGGAACGGTTCATCATCAAGGGCATGGCGGCAGGGGCGGTGAAATAATGCTCAAAGGCGTCGACCAGCGGCTGTCGGCCGAGGTTGTCCATGCCATGATACTGATGGGCCACGGCGACGATCTGGTGATCTGCGACCTCAACCACCCCGCCGCGACGATTGCCAAGGCGACCACCTGCGGCAAACTGATCGACATGGCCGGCTGCGATATCCTGATCGCCACCCGCGCGATCCTGAGCCTGATGCCGCTCGATACGTTCGTGCCCGCCCCGGTTGCACGGATGCAAGTGGTCGGCGATGCGGGCCGCATGCTGCCGTTGTTCGCGTCGATGCAGGCGCTGTGCGCTGAAATGTAAGCGGTGGGTGTGCCCTGTGGTTTCGGCTTAAGGCGATTTCGGGCATGCCGCCCTGCAACTGAGTTTGCGGGAGGTTTGTAGTGGAGCACCAAAATGAGCAATGGATGGAGGTCCCGTGTCGCAAGGGAGCTTCACGCATTGAGGTTCTGGGCGGTCCGACGGGACGGCGGCGTTGGCCAGATGATGTGAAGGCAAGGATTGTGGCCGAGAGCCCGGGGCGCGGGGCGCGGGTTTGCGATGTTGCCCGGAAGTATGGGCTGATCGCGCGTCATGTTTCGCAATGGGGTGGTCTTGCCCGGAAGGGGAAGTTTGTCTTGCCTGACGGTAGCGGGCCTACTTTTGTGCCGCTCGTTTTGGAACCGGCGCAGGCACGCGATCCGGCCAATGCGACGGCCGACATCGGAGTGATCAGGGTCGAGATCGCCGGGGCGGTGCTGCATGTCGCGTCAGACTGCAGCCCGGATCGTGCGGCCGCATTGGTGGCTGCGTTGAAGAGGGCCCTGTGATCTTCCCCGATCAGGCGGTTCGGATCGTGATCGCCACGAAGCCGGTAGACTTTCGGAAGGGTCATGATGGGTTGGCCTCGATGGCGCAGGCCGGGTTGGGTTTTGCCCCGAAGGCGGGCGTGATGGTGGTGTTCCGATCCAAACGCGGCGACAGGGTCAAAGTCTTGTTCTGGGACGGCAGTGGCATCGTGATGATTTACAAGCGGCTGGAACAGGGTGCCTTTGCCTGGCCGAAGGTCGGCGATGGTGTCATGCGGCTGTCGCGGGTGCAGTTTGAGGCGCTGTTTGCCGGGCTCGACTGGCGCCGCATCCATGCACCGCATCCCTCCATTCCCACGGCGACAGAGTGACTCGGATCGCCTTGTAAACATGGGCTTTTGTGGGGGGATGCAGTATGAACCGGCAGGTCATCGCCCACTCATCAACCCCTTGATCTGGATGCTCTTCCGCCTGCTGTGCGGGAGGAGTTTCTGGCCATGCAGGCCGAAGTGGCGGGCTTGCGTGCCCAAACCGAGCGTCAGGATTACCTGATCGCAGAGTTGCGCCATGCGCTCTATGGCAAGCGGTCCGAACAATTGGATACCGATGAGCGTCAGCTGGCTTTCGAAGACCTGGAGACCGCTGTCGCCGAGGCCGAAGCCGCCCGTGAGGCGCTGAACGCCCGCCATGCCGATGGCACCACAAGGCGACAGACAGCCAAGCGCAACCTTGGCCATCTGCCAGACCCTTTGCCGCGCATCCAACAGGTGATCGAACCCAAGGACAAGGTCTGCCCCTGCGGCTGCACCGAGATGGTCAAGATCGGCGAAGACCATGCCGAACGGCCCGACATCATCCCGGCCCGCTTCCAGGTCATCGTCACGGTTCGCCCGCGTTATGCCTGCCGACGTTGCGATGCTGGCGTTTGCCAAGCCGAGACGCCTCATTGGCTGATCGAAGGCGGGCTGCCCTCCGAAGGCACGCTTGCACATGTGGCCATCTCCAAATATGCCGATCACTTGCCACTATACCGTCAATGCCAGATCTACGGTCGGGGTGGCGCCGATCTGGACCGGTCCACCTTGGCAAGCTGGTGCGGCACTGCGGCCTGCCATCTGGCGCCGCTCGTCGATCGGATGCTGGTTCATCTGAAACGATCAAGCTGCCTCTTCATGGATGAGACCCGTGCCCCGGTGCTGGCCCCCGGAGCAGGCAAAACCAAGACCGGCTACCTCTGGGCCCTGACGCGTGACGATCGGGGCTGGGGCGGCGAGGACCCGCCTGCGGTCGTGTTCACCTATGCACCCGGGCGCCATGGCAGCCATGCCATGGACATCCTGCGCGGCTTCGATGGCATCCTGCAGGTCGACGGATATACCGGATATGACGCTCTGGCCGGACCCAAGCGCGTGGGCGGCATGCCTTTGACGCTGGCCTATTGCCGGGCACACGCACGCCGCAAGCTGCATGACATCTACCAAAAGGATGGCTCCGAAATCGCCGCCGAGGGCCTGCGTCGCATCGCGGAAATCTACAAGATCGAGGCCAAGATCCGGGGTAATCGCCCCGATGAGCGCCTCGCTGTCCGCCCGAAGCACTCCGCCCCGTTGGTCGCCGACTTCCGCCTCTGGCTGTCCAAGCAACGCAGCGTCGTTCGGGAAAACGATCTCCCAGATCGTTTTCTGATCCTCCCGACCTCCGCCAAATCCCGCCTCGGTGAGAAGCTCGCCTACATCCATCGGCGCTGGGATGGCCTGCAAATCTTCCTGACTGATGGCCGGGTCGAGATGGACACCAACCCGGTCGAAAACCCCATCCGACCCATAACCCTCAATCGAAAAACGCGCTCTTCGCGGGCCATGACGAGGCCGGCCACACCTGGGCTCGCATGGCTTCGCTCTTTGAAACCTGCAAACTGAACGCCGTCGACCCTTACGCCTGCCTGCGCGCAACCCTGACCGCCACCGCCAACCAGCATCCGGCCTCGCGTATCGACGATCTCATGCCCTGGCCATTCCAAAAGCAGTCACGCTGAAACCCAAGCGGTATTCAGGCACCGCTTGCGATATCTTAGCGCGCCGCCTTCTCCGCAATCCCAGACATGCCCTCGCGCCGTTCCAATTCGGCCAGAACATCGTCCAGCGTCACCTCACGGGCTGCTAGCATCACGAGCAAATGATACACCACATCCGCCGCCTCGGCGGTGAGCCGCTCGCGGTCTCCTTTGACGGCCTCGATGATCGCCTCCACGGCCTCTTCGCCGAATTTCTCGGCGCATTTTTCGGGGCCGCGGGACAGCAGTTTGGCGGTCCACGAGGTTTCGGGGTCAGCGCCTTTGCGGTCAGCAATCGTGGCGGCAAGGCGGTCCAGTGCGGTCATTGCAGCCTCACTGGGATGCCAGCCTTGCCCATATGGGCCTTGGCCTCGGCAATGGTGAACGTGCCAAAGTGGAAAATCGAGGCGGCGAGCACGGCAGAGGCGTGGCCTTGGGTGATGCCTTCGACGAGGTGGTCCAGCGTGCCGACCCCGCCCGAAGCGATGACCGGGATCGATACGGCGTCCGAAACAGCGCGGGTCAGCGGCAGGTTGAAGCCCGCTTTGGTGCCGTCGCGGTCCATCGAGGTGAGCAGAATCTCTCCCGCACCTTTGGCAGCAACAGTGCGGGCAAATTCGACCGCATCTATGCCGGTTGAGCGGCGCCCGCCATGTGTGAAAATCTCCCATTTTCCGGGGCTTACGGTTTTGGCGTCGATGGCGACCACGATGCACTGGCTGCCGAAACGGTCCGCGGCCTCGGCGACCACATCGGGGTCGGCGACGGCGGCAGAGTTGAAGCTGACCTTGTCGGCCCCGGCCAAGAGGAGAGCACGCACATCCGCTTGGGTCCGCACGCCGCCGCCAACTGTAAGGGGCATGAAGCATTGCTCGGCCGTGCGCGTGACCAGATCGAACATGGTGCCACGGTTTTCAAGGGTGGCATGGATGTCGAGGAAGCACAGCTCGTCGGCGCCCGCGAGGTCATAGGCCCGCGCCGCCGCGACCGGGTCACCCGCATCCTGCAGGTTGACGAAATTGACTCCTTTGACGACGCGGCCGTCAGCGACGTCAAGGCAGGGAATGAGGCGGGTTTTGAGCATGGGGGCGTTGTAGCGGATGGGGGGCGTGGGGAAAAGGGGGGAGCTCGCCCCCTCGGTGTTGCATCACCCCCCGAGGATATTGGTGGACAGATGAATGGGTTACGCCGCAAGGGCCTTCAGCGCCGCGCCCAAGTCGATCGTGCCATCGTAGAGCGCCCGGCCCGAGATGGCCCCGGCGATGACACCGGTGCCGCGCAAGGCGATCAGGTCGGCAAGAGACGACACGCCGCCCGACGCGATGACGGGGATGGTGACGGCGCGGGCGAGGGCCTCGGTCGCGGCGATGTTGGGGCCTTGCATGGTGCCGTCGCGGTCGATGTCGGTGTAGATGATCGCGGCGACCCCGGCATCTTCGAAAGAGCGTGCGAGATCAGTGGCTTGGATTTCAGTCGCGGTCGCCCATCCCTGGGTTGCGACCAAGCCCTTGCGGGCGTCAATGCCGACGGCGATCTGGCCGGGGAAGGCCTTTGCGGCATCGCGGACGAGGGTGGGGTTTTCGACGGCGACGGTGCCGAGGATGATGCGGGCGAGACCCTGGGTCAGCCACATGTCGATGGTGGCCATGTCGCGGATGCCGCCGCCAAGCTGGGCTGGAATGGTGATGCGGGCGAGGATGGCCTCGACGGCCTTGGCGTTGACCGGGGTTCCGGCAAAAGCACCATTGAGATCAACAAGATGCAGCCATTCGCAGCCTGCACCCTGAAACTTGGCGGCTTGTGCGGCGGGGTCGTCGCCGAAGAAGGTGGCGGCGGCCATGTCGCCGCGCAGCAGGCGCACGCAATGGCCGTCTTTGAGGTCGATGGCGGGATAAAGGATCATCTGGCGCTCCTGTTGCCGCCTCTTACGCAGGGGCGGGGTGCTTGCCAAGGGTTTCAACCCAACGTCACGCTTGCGTGAACCGGACTTTGGCCGAATTATCGCACCAGCATTTGCGGAGGGAACCATGCGGACAGCGATATACGGGGTGGCATTGGCCCTTTGGGCGGGGGCGGCCTGGGCCGGTGATCCGGTCGAGGGGGTGTGGAAAACGCTGCCCGATGACAACGGCAACTATGGCTATGTCGAGATCAAGCCCTGTGGCCCTGCATTTTGTGGCACGCTGATCCGCTCGTTCGACGGCACCGGGGCAGCCGGTCCGACCACCAATATCGGCAAGCAGATCGTCTGGGACATGGTGGCGCAGGGCGGCGGTTACTATGGGGACGGCAAGATATGGGCGCCGGACCGCGATAAGACCTATAGCTCGACCATGCAGCTATCGGGCGACGGGCTGTCGGTGTCGGGCTGTATTCTGGCGGGGCTCTTGTGCCGGGCACAGGCGTGGAGCCGGGTGAAATAGGGGGGCCAAGGGGTTGAGATCGCTGCGTTAATCGGGAGGATTAACGAGAGGTGAAGGACCTACAAAGTACCTACAATTGGCCTACAATGCCTCTACAGGAAAATTTACTTCCGCGCGGGGATGGTGGCGTTAACCATTGTGGGCGAATCGGGGGGACTTGGTGGACCCGGTTACGATTGTCGCCCCCCTCGGATCGCTCCCATTCACCGGAACGTCTCCGGCATAGGCGTAGCGGTTGGTGCCGACGCCGGGCTGGGTGACGTCCCACCAGTCGGGCTGGATGATCGACGAAGATCGGGAAACCCTGTGGGACAGGGTTTCCCTGAGGAGGGCGAGCCGGGGGGCGTGGCAGCGGGCGTTGAGGTATTGCAGCCCGGCCTCGGGGTCGAGATGCTCGCCGATATAGCCGTGGCTCTCGGGCGGGGCGGTGGTGCCAAGCCAGGTGCCGGTGGCGTCCCAGTTGCCATAGGGGCGGTAGATTGTGCGTTCGATCTTGACGGTGGCCGGGTTGCCGGCCGCGTCGAATGCGGAATTGGTTACACCGCGAACGGAACCCCGCATGGGGCGGTGGGCGACCCGGTCACGGCTTCCAGGTCAGGAAATTGGCGATGAGGCGGAGGCCGGTGGATTGGCTTTTCTCGGGGTGGAACTGGGTGCCGAGCATGGTGTCGCGGCCAATGATGGCGGTGACGTCTCCGGCGTAGTCGACATGGGCGAGGCGGTGGGCGGGGTTTTCGACCTTGAAGTGGTAGGAGTGGACGAAATAGGCGTGGTCGCCGGTGGCGATGCCGGAGAGGACGGGGTGATTTGCGTCGATGACAAGGTCGTTCCAGCCCATGTGCGGGACCTTGAGGCGGGGGTCGGTCGGGGTGATGCGGATGACCTCGCCGGGGATCCAGCCGAAGCCCTGGGTGTCGGTGTATTCGCGGCCCCAGGTGGCCATCATCTGCATGCCGACGCAGATGCCGAGGAAGGGTCGTGCCCGTGTTGTCACGGCGTCTTCGATCGCCTCGAACAGGCCGCCGTAGGAGCCGAGGGCGCGGCGGCAGGACGGGAAGGCGCCGTCACCGGGCAGCACGATGCGGTCGGCGCGGGCAACATCCTCGGGGTGGCTGGAGACGAGGACCTGACCGGCGTTGGTTTCGTCGGCCATGCGTTGGAAAGCCTTGGCGGCGGAGTGCAGGTTGCCGCTGTCGTAGTCAACAAGGACGGTGAGCATGGGTCGGCGTGCCTCCGGCGGGAGTATTTGGGCCAAGATGAAATGGGCTAGAGCGCGCCCTTGGTGGAGGGGATGGAGCCTGCGGCGCGGGGGTCGGGCTCGACGGCCATGCGCAGGGCGCGGGCGAGGGATTTGAAGGCGGCCTCGGCGATGTGGTGGGAGTTCAGGCCGTGGACGAGATCAAGGTGCAGGGTGATGCCGCCGTGGGTGGCGAGGGCTTGCAGGAATTCGCGCACCAGTTCGGTGTCGAAAGTGCCGATCTTGGGGGTGGGGAAGGGCAGGTTGCAGATCAGGTAGGGGCGGGCGGAAAGGTCGAGCGCGCAGGCGATCTGGGCGTCGTCCATCGCGAGGGTGAAGTGGCCATAGCGGCGGATGCCGCGCTTGTCGCCTAGGGCGCGGGTCAGAGCCTGGCCGAGGGCGATGCCGACATCCTCGACCGTGTGGTGGTCGTCGATATGCAGGTCGCCGGTGGCGGTGATGGTGAGGTCGATGAGGGAGTGTTTGGCCAGCTGGTCGAGCATGTGGTCGAAAAAGCCGACGCCGGTGGTGCAGTTGGACTGGCCGGTGCCGTCGAGATTGACGGTGACCGAAATCGCGGTCTCGGCGGTTTTGCGGGTGGTGGTGGCGCTGCGCATCGGGGGCTCCCTTGATAGGGGCCTTATAGGGGCGATGGGTTGTGCTGGCAATCGCGACGGCGGTGGGGTTAACCTGTGGCATGACAGGAGGATGCCATGCCCTTTCCCGACCTTTGGCCCGATCAGGTGCCAGCCTATCGTTCAGGCGCTGTGTGCCCGAAGGATTTCGATGACTTCTGGGCGGAGACGCTGGCAGAGGTGCGGCTGCATCCGCTCAATGCGCGGTTCGAGGCAGTGGATGTGGGCTTGCCGGTGTTCGACGTGTGCGACGTCAGTTTCGCCGGCTATGGTGGTTCGCCGGTCAAGGGTTGGTTCATCACCCCCAAGGGCGGGGCGCGGGACTGTGTCGTGAAGTTCATCGGCTATAACGGCGGCCGGGGCTTCCCGCACGAGCATCTGTTCTGGCCAGCGACCGGGCGGGCGGTG
>JANXPK010000320.1 GCA_025357355.1 Rhodobacterales bacterium | reverse complement strand
GAAAGCGTTACGGTGCTGGACCCGACCTGTGGGTCGGGGGCCTTCCTGTTCGCGGCATTGGGCATTCTGGAACCGCTCTATGCGACCTGTCTTGACCGGATGGAGGCATTTGTAGCCGACCGAGAACGCAGCAGCGGCAAGGCCGAAGATAACCCGAAGTGGTCCTGTCACGTAATTGTGCCGCCCCCAGTGCTCGTTTAGGCCACTTTGCGTTCGAAGGCCAAGGGGCTTTTGCCTCCCAATGCTGAGTGCCGACGGCGCGGGTTATAGAAGCCGTTGATGTATTGGAAGATGGCGGTCTCAGCCTGTCTGCGGGTTTCCCAAGTGCGCCGCCAGATCAGCTCGGCCTTGATGGTTTTGAAGAAGGTCTCAACGGCGGCGTTGTCATAGCAGTTGCCTTTCCCGCTCATCGACACCTTGAACCCATGCTCACGCAGGATCTTCTGGTAGTCGTGCGAACAGTATTGGCTGCCGCGGTCGCTGTGGAAGATGCAGCCCCGCGGTGGGGATCGCAGGGCGACAGCCATCTTCAGGGCCCGGATCGCCAGATCGCGCTTCATACGGTTACTGACGGCCCAGCCGATCACCCGCCTCGAATGCAGGTCGAGGATGACCGCCAGATACAGCCAGCCTTCGCGCGTCCAGATGTAGCTGATATCGCCCACCCACTTCTGATTGGGCTGTTCTGCCGTGAAGTCACGGTCCAGCAGGTTCGGCGCGATGTTGAACGTGTGGTCGCTGTCGGTGGTTGCTTTGAATTTGCGTGTTCTTTCAACGACGATCCCGTTCTCGCGCATCAGCCGCCCGACACGGCGGTGCCCTACATCGACACCAACTTCCTTCAGCTCTTCGGTCATCCGTGGGCGGCCATAGCTGCCCAGGCTCAGGTGCGACTGTTCCTTGATATGGGCCAAAACGACCATGTCTGTGTGCTGCCTGCGGCTGGCAGGGCGGCTGCGAAAGGCCCGCAAGCCACGAGGGCTTACGTTCATCACCTGACACAACCGCTCGGTTGGGAACGCCCCGCTGTGTTCTTCAACAAACCTGAACCTCACGGCTTTTGGCTCGCGAAGAACTGGGTGGTGGGTTCAACCGGTCAGCGCAACATCTTTGATTTGAGATGTTCTGAAAGGACCCACGATGGCACGCACCGGTCGCCCAGGCTTGTCGCCTGAACAGAAGGCTGAACTCTGGCGCCGCTGGAAGGCTGGGGAGACGCTGAGTGATATAGGACGGGCATTGGGCAAGCACGCGGCCTCGGTGTTTGGTGTTGTCGCAGCGAAGGGTGGTTTTGCGCCGAGGCCCCGGTCGCGCAAATCCGGGTCTCTCAGCATGACGGAGCGGGAAGAGATATCGCGTGGTCTCGTTGGAGGGCGCTCTTTCAGGCAGCTTGGCCGCGATCTGGGGCGGGCTGCTTCCACGGTCAGCCGCGAAGTTGCCAGAAACGGCGGACGCCGGGCCTATCGCGCCGCCCGGGCTGAGGAACAGGCGCTGGATCGCGCCCGCCGGCCTAAGCCCTGCCAGTTGGCATTCAACCCGGGCCTGTGCAAACTGGTTGCCGGAAAGCTGTCGGGCCAATGGTCGCCACAGCAGATCGCTGGATGGCTGAGGTCCCAGTATCCCGGAGACCCTTCCATGAACGTATCGCACGAGACGATCTACAAAAGCCTGTTCATTCAGGCGCGTGGCGTCCTCAAGAAGGAACTGCTGGCCCATTTGCGCAGCCGCAGGATCATGCGCCGCGGCCGAACCTCGACAACGGCGGGGCAGACGCGAGGGCAGATCATAGATGCCGTATCGATCCGTGACCGGCCGGCAGAGATCGAGGACCGCGCCATTCCCGGCCACTGGGAAGGCGATCTGCTGAGTGGTGCCAGAAACAGCCACATCGCCACACTCGTCGAACGCAGCTCGCGCTTCGTGATGCTGGTCAAGCTTGGCGGCAAGGACAGCGACAGTGTCGTCAGCGCCTTGATTGCCCGGGTGCAGCATCTGCCGCAGGGCGTGATGGCCTCGCTGACGTGGGATCGCGGAACGGACCTGGCTTATCATCGCAAGTTCACCGTCGCGACGGATGTCAGCGTTTATTTCTGTGATCCCAAGAGCCCTTGGCAGCGCGGCAGCAACGAAAACACAAATGGTCTGCTGCGCCAATACTTTCCAAACGGGACAGACCTATCCGTCTACACTCAGCATGACCTTGATCAGGTCGCCCTCCGGCTCAACACGAGGCCGCGAAAAACGCTTGGCTTCCAGACGCCCGCTGATACCTTCGAACGAGCCGTTGCGCTGACCGGTTGAACCCACCG
>JANXPK010000306.1 GCA_025357355.1 Rhodobacterales bacterium | reverse complement strand
GCGCCGTCTGGGGCCAGCAATACGGGCTGGAAGTGGTCAACTACTACGCGCTGCCCGGCGAGCCGACCTATGAAACGCCGACCTTCAAACGCTCGAACGCGTGGGAGGCGACCAAGGCCGAGGTCATGGCTGTACGCAATTCGGTCGGCCTCAACGAGTTGCAAAATTTCGGCAAATATCTGGTGAACGGCAAGGGTGCGCGCCCCTGGCTGGATCGCATCATGGCCGGGGCTATTCCAAAGCCGGGCCGCCTTTCGCTCACCCCGATGCTTGCCCATTCCGGCAAGATCATCGGCGATTTCACCGTCTCGTGTCTTTCGGAAACCGAGTTCCAGTTGACCGCGAGCTACGGCGCGCAGGGCTGGCATTACCGTTGGTTCGAACAGAACATGGGCGCGGATGTCACGGTCGAGAATGTGTCCGACAGCCGCTCGGGCTTTCAGATCGCCGGGCCCAATGCCCGCAAGGTGCTGGCAGCGGTGACCCGCAGCGACGTGTCCGCCGACGCCTTCAAGTTCATGGACGTCAGGAAGATGACCGTTGGCATGGCCAATTGCCTCGTGCAGCGCGTCAGCTACACCGCCGATCTGGGCTATGAGATCTACTGCGACCATATGTCGGTCCGCCACCTATGGGACACGCTGATGGCCGCCGGCGCCGGCTACAACATCCGCCCCTTTGGCATGCGCGCCATGATGAGCCTGCGGCTGGACAAATGGTTCGGCTCCTGGGGCCGCGAGTTTTCGCCGGACTACACGCCGTGCGAGACCGGGCTTGACCGTTTCATCCGCTGGAACAAGGACGCAGACTGGATCGGCAAGGCTGCCGCCACCGCCGAAAAGGCCGCCGGACCGAAGCGCAAGCTGGTGTCTTTCATCGTGGACGCCAAGGATGCCGATGTGGTGGCGTGGGAGCCGATCTGGCTCGACGGCGCCGTGGTCGGCTGGTGCACCTCCGGTGGCTTCTCGCACTTCACCGGCAAGTCGCTGGCCCAAGGCTTCCTGCCCGCCGCCCGCGCCGTCGACGGCACCGAAGTCGAGATTGAAATCCTTGGCGAGAAACGCAAGGCAAGGGTCCACCTCACCCCGCTGTTCGACGCCGATGGCGCCAGAATGCGCGGCTGACATCATCATCTTTTCATAAATATCCCACAGGGGTCCGGGGATGTGAAATCCCCGGTGGCAACCACAATGACAGCCCTCACCATCGTGATCCCCGCCGCCGGTTCCGCCTCGCGCATGCGCGGCGGCGACAAACTGCTGGAACGGGTTGACGGCCAGCCGCTGCTGCGCCGTCAGGTCACCATCGCCCTTGCCACCGGCCTGCCCACCATCGTCACCCTGCGCCCGGACGATCCAGCGCGCCAGTCCGCTCTGATCGGCCTGCCCGTCCAACTGATCGAAGTTGCCGATGCCGCGACCGGCATGTCCGCCTCACTGCGCGCCGCCGCCCGCGCCGTCAGCACAGCCCTGATGATCCTTCCCGCCGACATGCCCGACCTGACCGAGGCTGACCTGCGAACCCTGATTGCCGCCTTCGATCAGGATACCGCCGTCATTCAACGGGGTGCGTCTGGTGCTACACCCGGTCACCCGGTCATTCTGCCCGCACAATACCTGACTGAAATCGCCCGCCTGTCCGGCGATGAGGGCGCCCGTTCGATCCTGCCCAACGCGCCGGTCCGGCTGGTGCCCCTGCCCGAAGATCACGCCACGACCGACCTCGATACGCCCGAAGATTGGGCCGCCTGGCGCAACCGCCGTTCTGGGGCGACCTCGGCCTGACCCGCCTCACGCCGCCAGCAGCACCCGCGCTTCGTGCGACTTCAGCGGCAGCCGCGCCGCCGGGAAGCTGACCACCGACGCGGCAAGCTCCGGAAACAGCGCCTCAATCTCGGCCCGCTGCCCGGCGCCCATATCGCTCAGGGTGCGCGCGGCCGGCTGGAAGCTTGCGGACCAGGCGCCATCGGCCTCGATCAACTCATGCGCGTCGAACATCAGGTGGATATGGGTCACGCCGTTGGTCAGTTCCGCTTCGATGCCGGGCAAGGTGGTCAGATGCGCCGCCGCGACCTGAACCTCGCTGTCGCCAAACAGCATCTCCGCCCGCGCCGCCTCGATCAGCATGCGGTGCTGGGGCGAGACGCGCATGTCGCGCAGCGGCAGGCCGGGGCCAAGCGCCCCCCGCCGCAATCCGTACCGGCTGCAACTTCGGCGCACGATCAGGTCGGCAAGGCTAAGGTCGCGCGAACCGATCCAGCGCAGCGGTTGCAGCCCATGATCGCGCGTGGTCACCAGATCGCCGACCTGCAACGCCTCGACCGCAACCAGCCCGCGCGCCGTGCGGACCTTGGTGCCGGGGTGAAACGCGGCAGGACCTTCTCGATATTGGCGAAGGTCATCGAACCGATGACTTGGCCCGTCGCGTCCAGAAACTGCACCGTGCCGTTCTCGCGGTTCAAAGGGTCATAGATGATGTTGGTCAGCGACCAGCCCCAGGCCGACAGGTCCAGCGTGTCATTGTCGACCCCGCCTTCGCCGCCATCGACGGTTTCATCCAGCCCGCCGATGAAGCTATCCTGCCCGTCGCCGCCGTAAAGCGCGTCATGCCCGGTCTCGGCCGCAAAGACATCGTCGCCCGCGCCGCCATAAATCGTATCGTCGCCCAGCCACCAAAGAGCTGGTCATGGCCAGAGCCGCCATAAAGAACATCATTGCCATTGCCTCCATCGAGCGTGTCATTCCCCGCCCCGCCATCCAGCACATTCGCCCCGGCATCCCTGGTCAGCACGTCGTTGAAGGCCGAAGCGCTGAGGTTCTCGATGGAGGACAAGGTGTCCCCCGCCGCATCGCCGCCCGAGCCGAGACCCGTCGAGAGGTTGACGGTGACGCCCGCGCCCGAGGCCGAATAGTCCGCCGTGTCCGTCCCCGCCCCGCCGTCCAGCACGTCAGACCCGGCGCCGCCAACCAGGGTGTC
>JANXPK010000301.1 GCA_025357355.1 Rhodobacterales bacterium | reverse complement strand
CCCGCCGCCAGACGCACCGCCGCGTGAACTGCTGCCGGACCCGCTGCCAAAGCTGCCACCAGATCCGCCCTGATATTCCTCGCCGCCGCCGCGCTCTTCATAGCCCCCCGCGCTGCCGCCTTCGCGACCGTCCAGCAAGGTCAATTCGCCCCGGAACGGCCTGAGGACCACTTCGGTGGTGTATTTCTCGGCCCCCGACTGGTCCTGCCATTTGCGGGTCTCAAGCTGGCCCTCGATATAGACCTTCGAGCCCTTCTTCAGATATTGCTCGGCGATCTTGGCGAGGTTTTCGTTCAGAATCGACACCCGGTGCCATTCGGTACGCTCTTTGCGCTCGCCGCTGGCCTTGTCACGCCAGGTTTCCGAGGTGGCGACGTTGAGGTTCACCACCTTGCCGCCGTTCTGGAATGTCCGCACTTCGGGGTCGCGCCCGAGATTGCCGACGATGATCACCTTGTTGACTGACCCTGCCATCACTCACTCCCCATTGATTCCTGCCCGACAGCCTCGTCGGAATTGGTTAACAAAACCTATAGACCGCCAGGCCAGCCCCCGCAATGCGGGCGGCGACCGCCCTTGGATGCGCATTCGGCGGAAAGACGTGGCACTGTGGCGCACCGTGCCGCTGGGCCTTCCTCCGCGCATCCCGAACTATTACACAGATCAGGAACGGTATGTTGCCGACAGAATGAAAGGTGTGCTGCCTTGGCGATGCGACACAAGCCGATGTTGTTGCGGATCTGGCCACTGATCCTGCTCATTCTGGTGCAGGCCGCATGTACCGTGGTCTTTGTCGCGGATATCGCGAGCTATTTTCTGCAACAGGGCTGGACTGCATTCGTCAATCCCGCAAGCTTGCCGGAGATCGCGGCGACGCTTGGTTTGACCCTTGGCCTTGGCTTCGAAGCGGTTGTCCTGCAACGCATGATGGTTCAGCAGGCCCGGATGCAGCACAGCCTGAGCGTGGCCTCTGGTGCCTTGGCCGATGTCATGACCGGGCATTTCGAAAGCTGGGGCCTGACCCAGACCGAGCAGGATGTTGCCAGCTTCACCATCAAGGGCTTTTCCATCGCCGAAATCGCCGGATTGCGCGGCTCGGCCGAGGGAACCATCAAGACCCATCTAAATGCGATCTATCGCAAATCGGGCGTGACAGGGCGGGCGCAACTGGTGTCGGTGCTGGTCGAGGATCTGTTGCAGATGCCGCTGCTGGTAGAGGGGCAAGAGACAGCGGCGCGACGGGCGCTGGTGGGGTGACGGCGGCTTGCGGTGTCCAAGTTGCAGCAGACGGCTGGACCATCGCGCAAAACCCGATATGATTCGCAGCGCAAAGAAGTACGGGATGGGGATGGCAATCTATACGGCGAAGGTGCTTGCAGCACTCCTGCTGGGCTTGGGGCTGGTGGCTGCGGCGGGGGGTGAGGTCTGGGCCGAGGGTCTGGTGCTGGGCGGCGGCACCAGCAACCGGGTTGCCCTCTTTCGCTCGCAAACGGCGCTGCTCGATGGCAGGCTGGCTGAGCAATATTCGACTTCAGGCCGCCTGAGGCCCGGTGCCGACAAGGCGGACGGCACCGGCTTGCGGCATTATTCCGGCATCTATCGCGGCAAGTATCTGGCGCTCGCCAAGGCCGCGGCAAACAAGTACGGCGTGCCGGTGGATATGTTCCTGCGGCTGGTCCAACAGGAAAGCGGCTGGGATCAGGGGGCGGTGTCGCCCAAGGGGGCGGTCGGGCTGGCGCAATTGATGCCGCAGACCGCGAACCGTCTGGGTGTCGATGAGACCGACCCGCAGGAAAACCTGGAAGGCGGGGCGCGCTATCTGTCGATGATGTTCGACCGGTTCGGATCATGGCGGCTGGCACTGGCCGCCTATAACGCCGGGCCGGAGGCGGTTGAGGCGGCGGGGGGTATTCCGGACTTTGCCGAGACCAAGGATTATGTCGCAGCCATTCTGGGCTGAGGCGGCGCTTGGGGTAATGCGATGAGGTGTCCGGTTCTTGCCAGGCTGCACGCCAAAGGTCCGAACCTCGGACCACATGCTTTACCATTATAATTCATATAGTTAGATTTTTTTGTTTACCAAATTTAAAGATGGTTGCGAATGATTCGCAAATGTGACCGGTGCCACCTCTTGGCGACTGACCTAATCAGGCGGTCAAATTCGGCCGAAGAAATCAGGGTCGGTGCGGCTGGGACCGCGGTGCTACTCCGCCGCGATCTTGATCACCGGCTCCATCGTTGCCAGTACCGCATCGGACAGATGGCATTTGATCTGGTGGCCCTTCGACAAGGTCTTGACCGGCGGCATTTCGCGGTCGCACAGGCCTGCAGGCAGCACCTGTGATTTCCAGCGGCATCGGGTCTGGAACGGGCAGCCGGGCGGAGGGTTCATCGCCGAGGGGATG
>JANXPK010000249.1 GCA_025357355.1 Rhodobacterales bacterium | reverse complement strand
CCGCTGGACCATGTCATCAGTGATGACCTTGGCCTTTTGCCGATCCACGATGCCTTTGTCAGAAATGCGGTCTAGAACGGCCAGCACCATGTTGGTGGTCACCGAATGGGCGGGTATGATGCCTTGCGTGGCCCGCGCCTCGGGCACCAGTGCCACCCCGGCACCGATGGCATCCGACGGTTTGCGGATCGTAATTGGCTGGCCTTTGATGTGGATCTCGCCCGACACGGCGGGTTCGACCCCGGCGATAACCCGGGCCAATGCCGAGCGGCCTGATCCCAACAGTCCGGCCAGACCTAGAACCTCGCCTCGATGAAGGGTGAAACTGACGCTATCGGGCTTGTGAAGGCCGGTCAGGTTGCGCACTTCCAGCAAGACCTCACCACGCGTAACGTCAGCCCGGGTCACGTCCGCCAATCCCTTGGAGCGTTTGCCGACGATATGTTCGATCATCACGTCGATGGGCAGGTCGGCCATCGGCGCAGTGATGACATGGCGGCCATCGCGCAAAATGGTTGCGCGGTCGGCGATGCGGGCGATTTCGTCCATGCGGTGCGACACATA
This sequence comes from Rhodobacterales bacterium, assembly GCA_025357355.1. GTDB lineage: Bacteria > Pseudomonadota > Alphaproteobacteria > Rhodobacterales > Rhodobacteraceae > Stagnihabitans. Next base: position 1,578 of record JANXPK010000249.1, on the reverse strand, counting down.
GATGATTGCCACCCCCTGTGCCTTCAACTTGCGCAGAAAGGTGAACAAGCGTTCGACATCCGAGACCGCAAGAGCGGTTGAGGGTTCGTCAAGGATCAACACCTTCGATGTCTGGCTGATCGCCTTGGCAATCTCGGTCAACTGCTTTTGCCCCGCGCCAAGGGTGCCCACGATGGCCTTGGGGTCCACCTTGACCTCCAGCATGGCGAAGATCTCGGCGGCTTTGCGTTCGGACTCTGCGTCGTCAATAAAGCCCCGCGGCGTGCGGGCTTCGCGCGTCAGGAAGATGTTCTGCGCCACCGTCAGCGTGGGGATCAGGCTCATTTCCTGAAAGTTCATGGCGATCCCCGCAGCACGAGCCGCTTCGGGCGTGTGGGTGGTCAGAGGCGTGCCCGCCACGATGATCGTACCGGTGTCAGGCTTGTGAACGCCGTTCAGCACCTTGAGAATGGTGGACTTGCCCGCCCCGTTGCCGCCCAGAAGGGCGTGAACTTCACCGGGAAAAACCTCGAAATCCACGTTGTCCAAGGCTTTGACACCGCCAAACGCCTTGGAAATCCCCGTCATGACGACAGCAGAGGTCATTTGCCCACGCTCTCCCACAGCCCGGTTTCGCCTGACCGCAGCAGCGCGTCAGCCACCAGTTCGCAGGCCAGCCCATCGTCGAAATTGGGGCTCGGTTGGCGGCCTGTGGCGATGGCGCTGAAGAAGTCATGGCATTCAACGATCTTCGTTTCCGAATATCCGATGCCAAGGCCGGGGATCGGCCAGAGACCCTGGCCGTAAGGATGGGCCGGGCCGGTGTAGACCGTGCGGAAGCCGCGCGCATCCGCCGGATCATCGGCGAACATCACTTGCAACTCGTCGCGCCGTTCATAATTGAACGCAATCGAGCCTTTGGTGCCATGAATTTCCAAAGTGATGAAGTTGTTGCGGCCCCAGGCGTTGCGGGTCGCTTCCAGCGAGCCAATCGCGCCGCTTTCGAACTTCATCATCGAGACGACTTCGTCATCCACATCGACATCGGCTCGTTCGGAATGGGCAGATTTCTCGGACGCGCCGAGTTTGTCGACCCCGCCCTGCTGGATGGGCCGGGTTTTCACGTAAGTGCGGGTCAGGGCGTTGACGGCGGCGATGGGGCCCGCCAGATAGTGCGCCAAATCGACCACATGGGTGCCAATGTCGCCGACGCTGCCCGAGCCTGCGATCTTCTTTTGAAAGCGCCAGGACAAGGGACCGTTCTCATCCGCCGACCAATCTTGCAGATAGGTGCCGCGAAAATTGAGGATGCGCCCGATACGGCCCTCGTCGATGTATTTCTTCGCCAGCGCCACGGCTGGCGTGCGGCGGTAGTTGAAGGCAACCATGTGGATCACGCCCGCCTGTTTCACTGCTGCTGCCATGGCGCGGGCTTCTTCAACCGTGCGGGCCAGTGGCTTTTCGCAGATGATGTGCTTGCCGGCTTTGGCTGCGGCAATTGCAATCTCGGCGTGGACGTTGTTGGGTGTGCAGATGTCGATCACGTCAACATCCGGGCGGGCCACCACGGCGCGCCAATCGGACGAGGCCTCGTCAAAC
>JANXPK010000243.1 GCA_025357355.1 Rhodobacterales bacterium | reverse complement strand
GGTGCTGCTGAACCTGGTCGGCAACGCGGTGAAATTCACCCGTGGCGGCAGCATCTCGGTCAAGGTGACGCATCACGGCACCGACGGACCGACCGAAATTGCCGTCACCGACACGGGCGTCGGCATTCCGTCCGCCGACCTTGGCCGCATCTTTGATGACTTCGTGACGCTTGACGCCACCTATGCGCGCCATTCGTCGGGCACCGGGCTGGGTCTGGGCATCGTGCGGCGCCTCGTGGACCGGATGGGCGGCCGGATGACGGTTGAAAGTGCCGAGGGCAAAGGCAGCGTCTTTCGGGTTCTGCTGCCGCTTAGAATTCTGGGGGAAGCGCCGGATGGATCACGACCTGATCCGAACAATTCTTCGGCGGGGGCGCAGAGAAGACTGTTGATCCTGGTGGTCGAGGACAACGAATTCAACCGCCTGATTGTGCGCGACATGTTGGTCAAGGAAGGCCACGATGTTGTCGAGGCGCAAGATGGCGACGAAGGCGTGGCAATGGCGGCAGCGGCCCGCTTTGACCTGATCCTGATGGACATCTCGATGCCGCGTGTCGATGGCTTGCAAGCGGCGCAAGCCATCCTTTCGGGCTCTGGCGCCTCCCGCAAAACCCCGATTGTCGCGATGACGGCGCACGCCATGCAGGTGGAAACCGAACGGTTTCGTGCGGGCGGGATGCAGCAAGTTCTGGTCAAACCGATCACGCGCGAGGCGCTGCGCGCTGTGTTACCCATCTGGACCAACGGCCAGAGTCCAGCGCCAATTGCCCGACCAGATCAGCGCAAGCAAGCCCTGGTGACAGACCCTGCGGTACGTTCTGCACTGTCTGCCGATCTCGGCCTGGGCAAGGCCGATCAGTTGACCCGCAGGTTTCTGGCCGAGGGTGCCATCATCGTGGCCCAAAGCGTGAAAAGCTGTGCGCAGGCGGGCGTTGATGCCCAGATCATGCACGACCTGCACCGACTGGCCGGAAGTGCGGGGATGTTTGGTGCGCAGGCGCTGGAGGCCCGGCTGGCGGACATCGAGACCGCTTGGAAAAGCGGCGCCAAGGGCGAGGCTCGCGCCATGATCGTGGCACTCGATGTGCTGTGGTGCAGCACAGCGGCAGCGTTTCAGGACTAGCGCGATGTCTCTTCAAGGTGTCATTGCCCGGCCAACGGCACGGAGTCTGAACTTGCATCTGCTGCCTTTCTTCTCTTCCCCGATAGGCCAAAGCCTATCGGGGACGCGCACGACCGCCCCCCGGGCGTGCGCGTTCCGCTCCCAACCGCGGTCGTGCGCCTCCCCTTCGTCACCACAGTGCCTGACCC
>JANXPK010000185.1 GCA_025357355.1 Rhodobacterales bacterium | reverse complement strand
CGGTGGTCTGCCGGTCGGCCATCTGTTTTAACAGATCACCCCGATCACCCCCCTTGTCGACATCATAGCTCTCAGGCGCGAGCGTACCTTCCAGCGGCATCACCGGCACGTCGCCTTGCAGAAAATCGGCGTGCTTCAACTCGTCGACCACATTCCACGACGTCACCCCTTCCGCCAGCGTCACCCGCCAGCGCAGGTCGCTGTATTTGGCGGCGTCCTGATACTCCACCGGGGCCGGGCCCGCCGCCGGATCGAACTTGACCACATCGACCGTCTTCAGGCTGACCGGGTCCAGCTTTTGCAGCACGATCTGCGCTGTGGTGACGCCGATGATGAAGCTGACCTCTTCGCCGCAGGTCGATTGCCCGCCCGCCGTCAGCACCGCCACCACATCCTTCATCGAGGCCGTCGGGCCGATCAGATACGAGCCGAATTTCAGCCGGGTCCCCTGCCCGGTGTAATTCGCGCCGATCCGAAAAATGCGCGCATCGCTTATCGCCCCTTGCTGCAACAGCGACTGGCTGACCACGCTCAGCGTCACGCCCTTTTCCACCCGAAAACAGATCGGCCGGGCCAAGGGACCAGGGTCCAGATAGACCTTGCGCGCCAGCGTCAACAGGCCCGACAACAGCACCAGCACCACGATGAACAAGGTCAGCGCATTGGAGGCGATGTTACGCCACATCAGCCCGCCACCTGACCCAGGATCAGGCTGGCGTTGGTGCCGCCAAAGCCGAACGAATTAGACAGCGCCACCGCGACCTTGCGCTTGACCGCCGTATTTGGCGCCAGATCCAGCCGTGGCGTCACTGCTGGGTTGTCCAGGTTGATTGTCGGCGGCGCCACCTGATCGCGGATGGCCAGCACGCAGAAGATCGCCTCCACCGCCCCCGCCGCGCCCAGAAGGTGGCCGATGGCGGATTTGGTCGACGACATCGTCGCCGCCGCTGCCGCATCGCCCAGAAGCCGCTCCACCGCCCCCAACTCGATGGTGTCGGCCATGGTCGAGGTGCCATGGGCGTTGATGTAGTCCACCTGATCGGGCCGCAGCCCCGCCCGCTTCAGCGCCATCTGCATCGCGCGAAAGCCACCCTCGCCATGCTCTTCCGGCGCTGTGATATGATAGGCATCGCCCGACAGGCCGTATCCCAGCACTTCCGCGTAAATCTTCGCCCCACGGGCCATCGCGTGCTCGTACTCCTCCAGCACCACCACCCCTGCGCCCTCGCCCATCACGAACCCGTCGCGGTCCGCGTCATAGGGCCGCGACGCCTTGGTCGGATCATCGGCGCGCTTGGTCGACAGCGCCTTGCAGGCGTTGAACCCCGCGATACCGATCTCGCAGATCGGGCTTTCCGCGCCCCCCGCCACCATCACATCCGCATCGCCCCACTGGATCAGCCGCGCTGCGTCGCCAATCGCATGGGCGCCGGTTGAACAGGCCGTCACCACCGCGTGGTTCGGCCCCTTGAAGCCAAAGCGGATCGAGACTTGCCCCGAGATCAGGTTGATCAGACTGCCGGGGATAAAGAACGGGCTGACCCGCCGCGCCCCCTTCTCCTTGATCAGCAACGCCGTCTCTGCAATAGACTGCAATCCGCCAATACCGGACCCGATCATCACTCCGGTCCTGCAACGCTCCTCTTCATCCACGGGCTCCCACCCTGAATCCCGCACCGCCTGCACCGCCGCCGCCGTGCCATAGATGATGAAATCATCGACCTTGCGCTGGTCTTTCGGCTCCATCCAGTCGTCGGGGTTGAACGAACCATCGCTGCCATCGCCGCGCGGCACTTCGCACGCATATTGCGTGATCACGCCAGAGGGATCAAAGCGGGTGATCGGACCGGCCCCGGATTGCCCCGCCAAAAGGCGGCTCCAGGTGGCCTCGACACCGCTGGCCAGCGGCGTGACCATGCCCAGACCCGTGACAACAACCCGACGCACCATGCCGCATCCCCCGAAGCGTGTTCAATACCTTCCGCGTGATACACGGCCCCGCCGCCGCCTGCAACAATCGCCACAATTCCGGCGCGTGGGCATCCTTGCGCTGCGCTGCGGCAATTCGGCCACAACTTGCCGACATGTAAATAGTCTCAACATTCGCCCTTCTGCGTCCCTTGACGTGGCGCAATTTTCCGATATGTCGTGAATGAACGTTCATTCTCGCGATTCCGGACCCCGAATGCAGATCGCCCTCCACCCCCAAGCCGACCAGCGCAGCGCCGAAATCTTGGCGCTGGTCCGTCAGGCCTTTGTCGAAAAAGGCTTCGACGGTGCCTCGATGCAAGACCTTGCCCGCACTGCCGGGATGAGTGTCGGCAACTTCTACCGCTATTTCCCCTCCAAAGCCGCCATCATCACGGCCCTTATCGCCGGCCAACTTGACGAGATTCAGCGCGATTTTCAGTCGATCATCGGCTCTGACGCGCCGATGGCGACCCTGCGACAGGTGGTCCGGCTGCAGATCAGCGGCCATTCCAAGCACGGCGATGCGGCTCTCTGGACCGAGATCGAGGCGGCCGCCCGCCGTTCGCCCGATGTCGGTGCTGCCGCTCAGGCGATGGAAACGGCGATCACCCAATCCCTGATCGCGGTCTTTGCCGCTGAAACCGGCTTGGCGCAGCATGTGGCGGCCAGGCGGTTTTCTGCCGCTGCCGCCTTCATCATGGTCCAATTCAAGGCCGCATCCTGCCTGAATTGCGCCCAGAAGCTTGATCAAGTCGAACTGAGATCCATGATCATCCGCACCATCGACCAGACCCTCGACGATGTCGCCACCTCCGCCCGGAAAGCCTGACCCAAATGCGCTTTGCCCTGCCCGCCCTCATCGTCCTCGCCCTCGCCCTGCCGGTCCAGGCCGACACCGCCGCTGACAGCGCGACCACCGCCCTGCCCTCCATCACCGTGACCCAGGTTGTCAGCCGCAAGCTGCAAGACCATGTGCTGGCCTCCGGCCTGATCGGTCCGGTCGAACAGGTGATGGTGCCGCCCCTGATCGAGGGGCAGCCGATCGAGGTGCTGAATGCCGACGTTGGCGATGCCGTCGCCAAGGGCCAGGTCCTCGCCACCCTGTCCACCGACACGCTGACCCTGCAGAAAAGCCAGCTTCTCGCCTCGACCGCCTCGGTGCAGGCCACCATCGCGCAGGCGCAGGCGCAATTGACCGACGCCCAGTCCGCCGCCGCCGATGCCAAACGCAACGCCGACCGCAGCACGCAGCTCTTCGCCCAAGGCCTCGTCGCCTCATCCGCCAATGATCAGATGCAGTCCGCCCTGACCTCGGCCACCGCCCGCGTCACCGTCGCCAGCCAAACGCTCGAAGCCTCCCATGCGCAGGAAAAGCTGGTTGCGGCCCAGATGGCCAACATCGACCTGATGCTGAACCGCACCCAGATCGTGGCCCCGGTCGCAGGCATCATCTCGGCCCGCAATGCCCAACTTGGCGCTGTCGCCTCTGCCGCAGGTCAGCCCCTGTTCGTGATCATCCGCGACGGCGCGCTTGAACTGCGCGCCGATGTCGCCGAAGCCGATCTTGCGCGGGTCGCCTCCGGCCAGACCGCCATGCTGACCCTCGCCGCCGGAACCGACCCCATTCCGGGCAAGGTTCGTCTGGTCGAGCCGACGGTCGACACCGCCTCCCGCCTTGGCCGCGCCCGCATCTGGATCGACACCAACCCCGCCGTCCGTTCCGGCATGTTTGCCCAGGCTGACATCCTCATCACCGCCCGCACCACCCTCGCCGTCCCCGTCACCTCGGTTGGGTCCGAAGGCGATACCTCGACCGTGATGGTGGTCAAGGACGGCGTGGTCAGCCGCGTTGCGGTCAAGACCGGCATCCGCGACGGCGGCTGGGTCGAGATTCTGTCCGGCCTTGCCGTCGGCGACAGCATCGTGGCCAAGGCCGGTGCCTTTGTCAGCGATGGCGACAAGATCAACCCCGTACCGGCCCCGGCCGAGACCAATTGAGCGAGACGCCGCAATGAACTTCTCAGCCTGGTCGATCCGCAACCCCGTCGCCCCGCTTCTGGCCTTCGTCATCCTGGTGGTGGTCGGCTGGCAAAGCTTCAACGCCCTGCCCATCACCCGCTTTCCCAACGTCGATGTGCCCATCATCATGGTGTCGGTCAACCAGCCCGGCGCCGCCCCTGCCGAGATGGAAACCCAGGTGACCAAGGTCGTCGAAGATGCGGTTTCTGGCATCAACGGCGTCAAGAACATCACCTCGTCGGTGTCGGACGGCAATTCGAACTCCCTGCTCGAATTCCGCATGGAAACCAACCCCGACAAGGCTTTGCAGGACGTCAAGGACGCCATCGACCGCGTCAAAAGCGACCTGCCCGCCGACGTGACCACCCCCACCGTGACCAAGCTTGACATCGAAGGTCAGGCGATCATGGACTTTGCCATCACCGCCCCCTCGATGAGCTTTGAAGAGATGTCGCTCTTCGTCGATGACGTGGTCAAACGCGGCTTGCAAGGCCTGCCCGGCGTTGGCCGCGTTGAACGCTCCGGCGGGGCCGACCGCGAGATCCGCGTTGAACTGGACCCGGTCAAGCTTGAAAGCCTCGGCATTACCGCGCAGGCGGTGTCCTCGCAACTCAAGATCACCAACACCAACCTCGGCGGCGGCCGCGCCAATTTTGGCTCTGGCGAACAGGCCATCCGCACCATCGGCGACGCCGCGACCGTCGCCAGGCTTGCCGCCACCCAGATCGCCCTGCCCTCGGGCCGCCATGTCATGCTGTCCGATCTCGGCCATGTCATCGACACCTATCAGGAACTGCGCAGCTTCTCGCGGCTGAACGGCAAACAGGTCGTCACCTTCTCGGTCTTCCGCTCCAAGGGCTCGTCCGAGGTTTCCGTCGCCAAGGTCGTCAATGCCGAGATTGACCAGATCCGCCACGACAACCCCGCTGTCACGATCTCCAAGGTCGATGACACCGTGTTCTTCACCTACGGCAACTACGACGCTGCCATCCACACCCTCTTGGAAGGCGCGCTGCTCGCTGTCATCGTGGTGATGATCTTCCTGCGCAACTGGCGCGCCACCCTGATCTCCGCCATTGCCCTGCCGCTGTCGGCCATCCCGACCTTCTGGGTGATGGACATGCTGGGCTTCTCGCTCAACCTCGTCTCGTTCCTCTCGCTCACCCTCGCCACCGGCATCCTTGTCGATGACGCAATCGTCGAAATAGAAAACATCGCCCGCCACATCCGCATGGGCAAATCCCCCTACCGCGCCGCGATGGAGGCGGCGGACGAGATCGGCCTCGCCGTCATCGCCACCTCAGCCACCATCATAGCCGTGTTCGTTCCCGTCAGCTTCATGCCCGGCATTCCCGGCCAGTATTTCCGCCAGTTCGGCATCACCGTCGCCGTCGCCGTGGCCTTCTCGCTCGCCGTCGCCCGCCTGATCACCCCGATGCTCGCGGCCTACCTGATGAAATCCAAGGACGCCGGCACCGAACACGCCCATAATGACGGCTGGATCATGCGCGGCTACACCGCCTTTGTCCGCGCCACCACCGGCACCTGGCGCCTTGGCTGGTTCAAACTTGGCCGCTATTACGTCACCCTGATCGCGGCGCTTTTTGCGGTGGGCTTCTCGGTCTACCTGCTCTCGGGCGTCCCCTCGGCCTTCATCCCGCCCGATGATGCCAGCCGGATCACCGTCTCCGTCGAACTGCCGCCAGGTGCCACCTTGGCCGATACGCAAGTCAAGACCGATGAGATCTACGCCCGCATCAAGGACATCCCCTATATCGACAACATCTTCATCATGGGCGGCACCACGCCGACCGGCGATCTCGATGTCCGCAAGGCCACCGTCGCCGTCAACCTGCAAAAGCTTGACCCCGGCCTCTTGCTCAAACTGTCGCAACTTGGCCGCAAGATCCCCCTGATCGGCCAGTTCATCCCGGTGATCGAAAACACAGGCCGCCCAGTGCCCCAGGTCCAGATCGAGGCCGAGATTTTCAAACGCCTCGCCACCATTCCCGACATCCGTGCCCAGAAACTGGACCAGCGCGGCTCGCGTGAGGTCAGCTTCAACCTTCTGGCCGACAACGAGGCCGACCTGAACGCCGCCGTAAAACTGGTCCTGAACGCCCTGCGCACCGACAAATCCCTTGCCGATGTCACCGCCGACGGCGCCCTGCCACGACCCGAGCTGCAAATCACCCCCCGCCCGACCGAGGCCGCACGTCTTGGCGTCTCGACCCAGGCCATCGCTGCCCTGGTCCGTGTCGCCACCTTGGGTGATTTCGATGCCGCCCTCGCCAAGGTCTCCCTCGACAACCGTCTGATCCCGATCCGGGTGCGCCTGAACGACGCCAGCCGCGAGGATATCAACCGCATCGCCGCGCTGAAACTGCCCACCGCCTCGGGCACACTGGTGCCGCTGTCCGCCGTCGCCGATGTCCGTCTTGGCGAGGGCCCGGCCAGCGTCAAACGCTACAACCGCGCCCGTCTGGCCGTGATCGGCGCCAACCTGCCGGTCGGCGTGGCCCTTGGCACCGCGACGCAAAGCTTCCTTGACGTGATGAAGACGGTCAAACTGCCCGGCACCGCCCATATCCAGACCTCGGGCGACGCCGAGATTCAGGCCGAAATGATGGGCTCTTTCGGCAAGGCCATGCTTCTTGGCCTGATGCTGATGCTGTCGGTGCTGATCCTGCTGTTCCGCTCGGTGATCCAGCCCTTCACCATCCTCTTTTCGCTGCCGCTGTCCATCGGCGGCGTGGCGGTGGCGTTGATCGTGACCGGCTCGTCGCTGTCAATGCCGGTGCTGATCGGCATGCTGATGCTGATGGGCATCG
>JANXPK010000183.1 GCA_025357355.1 Rhodobacterales bacterium | reverse complement strand
TGACGATCTTTGACCGGCTGCGGCGGGCAGAATGGTGGCGCGCGCCGCTGGTGTCGACGCTGCTGGGATCGACCGTCGACAGCGTGATTTTCTTTACCATCGCGTTTGCCGCATCGCTGACGTTTCTTGAACCGTCTAATGATGTGTCCTGGGCGGCAGACCCCGGCGCACTTTTGGGCATCGGATGGGCCGTGCCGTTCTGGGTATCGCTGGCCGTGGCGGACTGGTGTGTCAAATTCGCAATAGCTGTCTTCGGACTGCTGCCATTCCGTCTAATTGTCGCCAGAAACCTCGCACCCATTGCGTAAAACCTTTTGACAAACACCAAATCTGTGTCACGCTCCCCCTATCGGCAACCATTTGAAAGGAGGTGATCCAGTGTCTAGAGTGATATTGGAGAGTGGTGTTGGGACAGTCGGGAGGAGTGTTTTCTAGGGGCAGACCCCTGGTGAAACAGACCACCGATTGGATGGACGCCCTAACTGGCCCATCTCCTTGGAACTCGGGAAGGGTCGCCGCACTCCGGCGACCCTTTCTCTTGTGAGAACGCAATGCTGCACGTCACTGAAACCCTTGCCATCGCCGACTGGGAATTGTCGGAAAGCTTTGTCCGCTCGACCGGGCCCGGCGGGCAGAACGTCAACAAAGTCTCTACCGCCGTCGAACTGCGCTTTGAGGCCGAGCGTTCACCGCATCTGACCCCGCAGGCTAAAACGCGACTGAAAAAGCTCGCCGGGCGGCGGTGGACCAATGAGGGCGCCATCGTCATCCAGGCTGACGAAACCCGCAGCCAGGCCCGTAACCGCGACCTCGCACGGGAACGGCTGGTTGAGTTGATCCAGGCGGCGCTAGTTGTGCCCAAACGGAGAGTCGCGACTAAGCCGACCTATGGCTCGGTGCAAAGAAGGCTGGTCGCGAAAAAAGTGCGCTCGGCGGTAAAGGCGGTGCGAGCAACCCCAGATGACGATGATTCATGATGACTTAGGGCCGGATCGGATGCAATCTGCCCGAATACTAACAGGGCACCAGACGAACACCTTGGCGCAGAGGAATTCGAAAAATGGCAGATTGGTCGGGACTGCGGAAGAAATGGGCTGATGCCCGCGACAAGGCGGGGGTCAAGAAAGGTTCAGTCAGCGGCGTCAGCCTGGGCGACGCGATCGACAAGGTCGCCAAGGCCAAGGGCTATACCAGTCTGACCAATGCCTTGAACGCGTTGAAGGACGATGTGGCCAAGTACAAGGGCAAGATCCAGAAAACCCACCCGGATCTGTGCAAATGGATCGACAAGAACATCGGCGACGAGATCAAGGATCTGAATAGCAAAGCGCTGCTCGATATCGACAGCCTGCACTGGATGGTCAACAATCTGATGGCGCCCAGCGATCTGAACATCCTGACCATCCTGCCGGATGACGGCAAAATCCAGAACGCGATGGCTTTGATGAAGTCCAAGGACAAGCCCCTGACCTTTGCCGAGGCAATCAAGGCGATGGACATGTTTCACGTGGTCGAAAAATACAGCGTCCTGCTGGTCAAGCGGGCCAAGACCATGAAAGAGACGGCATGGCACGCCAAATTGACCGGCCATGACGGCGATTATGCGGCGCTGGTCAATTTTGCCAATATCGTCCTCGATGACGTCAAAGAAGTTCTCATCTGGTCCAAGGCCACTTCGCTGGCGGAATGGGGCGAGGGGATGAAGAAGCTGAAATCCAAGCAGACCGCGATCAACGAACTGCCTTTGGCGCAGAAGGCAACGAAGAACCTGCTCGCCTGAGCCTAAACCACGACTTCGACCGGCTGCTGGGCGCCGACGTCAAAAACCTGTTTGTAGCGCGCAATCTGATCCTTTGGCCCCATCGCCTTATTGGGGTTGTCGGACAACTTGACGGTCGGGTGGCCATCGGCTGCGACGGCCTTGCAAACGAGCGAGAACGGTGCCAGCGCATTGCCGGCTGCCAAACCGCGGAAGTCGTTGGTCAACAAAGTGCCCCAGCCGAATGAAACTTTGACCCGGCCGCGGAACTGGCGCTGCAACTCTTCGATCTTGTCCACATCCAAGCCGTCCGAAAAGATCACCAGTTTCTGCCGCGGGTCTTCACCGCGTTCCTGCCACCAGCGCACAGCAATCTCTGCCCCAGTTGCCGGATCGCCGCTGTCAATGCGGATGCCAGTCCAACCGGCCAGCCAATCCGGAGCGTTGCGCAGAAAACCCTCGGTGCCGTAAGTGTCAGGCAGGATGATGCGTAGATTGCCGTCATGCTCTTCCTGCCAGTCCGCCAGCACCTGATACGGCGCACGGGCGAGGTCGGCGTCGTTTCGCGCCAGTGCCGCGTAGATCATTGGCAGTTCATGCGCGTTGGTGCCGATCGCCTCGACCTCGCGGCGCATGGCGATCAGGCAATTGGAGGTGCCGGTGAACTTGGCCTCAAGCCCTTCGATCAGCGCCTGAACGGCCCAGTCCTGCCACAGAAAGGAATGGCGCCGACGAGTGCCGAAATCGGCAATGCGCAGGCCGTCAATGGCGCGCAGACGGGTGATCTTTTCCCACAGCTTGGTCATGGCGCGGGCATACAGAACCTCAATCTCGAAGCGACCCAATTGTTCCAGCACCTTGCGGCTGCGCAATTCCATCAAGACCGACAGCGCCGGGATTTCCCACAGCATGACCTCCGGCCATTTGCCCTCAAAAGTCAGTTCATACTGACCGTCGTGCTTTTCCAGCGCATAGGGCGGCAAGCGCAACTTTTCGAACCATTCCATGAAGTCGGGGCGGAACATCTGGCGTTTGCCGTAAAAGGTGTTGCCGCGCAGCCAGGTGCTTTCGCCGCGCGTTAGAGAAAGCGAACGGACATGGTCCAGCTGCTCACGCAACTCTCCTTCATCGATGAGCCCGGCCAGCCGGATGGAGCGCGAGCGATTGATCAGGCTGAATTGCACCGTGGTGTCAGGTTTGTTGCGAAAGATCGACTGGCACATCAGCAGTTTGTAGAAATCGGTGTCGATCAGCGACCGCACGATTGGGTCGATCTTCCATTTGTGGTTCCAGACCCGGGTTGCGATATCGACCATCGTGATGCTCCCTTTGAACCTGACTAGCGCAGGTCATGGCTTGACGTCAAAGCCCGATCGCGTGCGGGCGGGTCGCCAAGTCGGGGCAAAGGGTACCAATGGCGGCCAGAAGTTCTGAGCGGGTCAGCGGTTTGACCAGAAATCCGTCCAGACCGGCACGCCTGCAAGCCTCGCGGTCTTCTTCAAACGCATTGGCGGTCAGAGCGATCACCGGACAGTGCGGCAACCTCAGCTGGCGTTCGTGGGCGCGAATGTCACGGGTGGCCGTCAAACCGTCTTTCACCGGCATTGACATGTCCATCAGGATCAGGTCCGGCGGCCTTTTCTTGTACTGCGCCACTGCTTGCTCGCCATTTTCGGCCTCGATCAGCATGCCGATCTGACCTTGCAGCATTTTGCGCACGATCATCATGTTGGTCCGATTGTCTTCGGCCACCATCACGGTCAGACCGGCCCGCAACCTTGGCGGTTCGCGCCGATCCGGGCGAGCATCGGGCAACGCCGAAGTCGTCGCCAGCGGCAAACTGACCCGCAGGGTGAATGTCGAACCACTGCCAAGAGTAGAATGCACCGCTATTTCGCCGCCCATTTGTTCGGCCAGCATGGCGCTGATGGTCAAGCCAAGACCAGTACCGCCGAATCTGCGGCTGATGCCATCATTGGCCTGGCTGAAGCTTTCGAAAATCGTCTTGATGCGGTCCTGCGCAATGCCGATTCCGGTGTCTACGACCGCGATTTCCATCCGGTTGTAGGCAGCGGAAGGTAAAGACAGACCGAGCGTCACGGACCCTTCTTGCGTAAACTTTATGGCGTTTCCGACGAGGTTGAGAATGATCTGGCGCAGCTTTCCTTCGTCGCCGACAACCAAGGCGTCAGAGGCAGGCTCGGTCAATGTCAGTTCGAGGCCCTTTTGATAAGCGACGGGTCCCAGAATTCGCAAAACGCTTTCGACGCAGGATTTCGGTGAAAAGACCAGATCTTCCAGCGTTGCTTTGCCGGATTGCAGTTTAGCAAGATCGAGGATGTCGTTGATGATGGCCAAAAGCGCCCTGCCGGATTCCAGAATAGTATCGACATAGTGGCGCTGGTCCAGGGTTAGCGGCGTTTCGGCCAATAGCCCGGCAACGCTGATCACGCCATTCATCGGCGTGCGGATTTCGTGGCTCATGACGGCCAGGAACTGCGACTTGGACTGACCGGCCTCCTCTGCGGCGAGCCGGGCTTGAGCAAGGTCTGCCTCGCGCTGTTTGGCCTCGGTAATCTCCCGCTCAACCGCAACCCAGAGCCGGAGCTGCCCCAAGTCGCCCAGAATGGGGTTGATCGAGGTTTCGACCCACAAGTTCCGACCAGATTTGGTTCGGTTCAAAATCTCGACCCGAACGGGCGAACGGGTTTCGCGAGCATGTTGTAGCTTGTCGAGGGTCAGCGGATCGGTCTGGGGGGCGTTGAGAATGTCAGATGGGAACTGTCCGACCGCTTCGGCATAGCTATAGCCGGTAATCCGTGTGAAAGCGTCATTGACCCAGTCGATTTTTCCAGATGGGCCACAGATGATAATGCTGTCATTGGCATATTTTGCCACAAAAGCGAGTCGCTCGCTGTCCTCCGCGCTGCGGGCCAGGGCGATCTGCGCGTGTTCACGTTCATGTTGGTGGGACAGCAGCGTGTGCTCATGACTACGACGCTGTTCGTAACTGCGATCCAGCATGCGAATGATCAGCATCGAAATGAAAACCAGCAGTGCGAAACTTGCGGCGAAAAAACCATAGCCACGTGAAGTGGCCAAGGCGGGCTGGCTCAGATCCTGTGCCATCAAGATCATTCCGGTCAGTAGAAACACGATCAGCCGCAAATTCGCCGCCTCGCGAAACAAGGGGCGGGCGAGGCCTGCATTGATGGCAGCGCTGACCAGAAAGGCCGCACCAAAGAACCTGGTATCGTCCAACGGCAAAACCCGCCAAGTGAGGGCGACACAACTGGCAATCGTAAGCCCCTGAATTCCGGCCCCGCCTAGCGCCAAAACTTGCACCGCGCGACCAGTCTGGCCATGCTCAAGCCGGTGGACGACCAAGCGCAGCAAGAGGATGTCGATGATTTCACCGGCAATTCCGAGAAAGGCCAGGAGCAGGCCAAGCCGCAACGAGACAAGCACGGCCATGGTAGTCGAGCCAAATGCTGTCAGCGTCTGGCGCAGCCAAAAAGCGCGAATACGGCCCTCGGCATAATGCAAAAGCCTGCCTTCCGCGCTGGTCTTTGCTTCGAAATGCGCAAGGTCGGTCAGCGCATCAGGAGCGGTCTGTTCCACCTTGGCCATCGCCCGTCCAGTTTTGTCTGCACAGGCAGGTCTAGACTGTTGGGGTTAACCGCCACTTAATTGGTCAACTGACAAGACCAACACCGGCGTCCCGCATAGAGGCGCGTTGTTTGGCGAGACTGCCGTTAAGGTCGATAGCGCGGCAGGCGCCTTCCAGAACCGTGACGCCGAAACCGAGCCTGGCGGCGTCAAGGGCGGAGTATGCGACGCAAAAATCGGTCGCCAGGCCGACCAGAACCAGCTTGGCAATGCCGCGTGTCACCAAGTATCCCGTCAGGCCGGTCGGGGTCGTCCGGTCATTTTCGAAAAAGGCAGAGTAGCTGTCGATGGCCGCACGAAATCCCTTGCGGACAATGAGTTGTGCGGGATCTGTACGCAGATCTGAGCGGAAAGCCGCGCCAGGTGAGCCCTGAACGCAGTGGCGCGGCCACAGAGTTTGTATGCCGTAGGGCAGATCAATGGTGCTGAAGGCTGCCATGCCGGGATGGGTTTCGGCAAAAGAGTTGTGGTTCGCGGGGTGCCAGTCCTGGGTCAGGATGACGGCGGAATAGTCGTCCATCAGCCCGTTGATACGCGGGATGATCTGGTCGCCATCCTTCACGGCAAGCGCGCCGCCGGGGCAGAAATCGTTCTGGACGTCGATCACGATCAAGGCTTCTTTGGCGGGGCGCATGAGGTGTCCTTTCGCTGGTCGCACTATGG
>JANXPK010000173.1 GCA_025357355.1 Rhodobacterales bacterium | reverse complement strand
GGTGCTGGAGGCGATGATGGATCCCGAGATGCGGCGCCAATACCAAGGGTTGAAGGAGCACGGTTCATGAATGACCTTCCCGCCCATCTGCTGGTCGTCGACGATGATGAACGCATCCGGGTACTTCTGCAGAAATTCCTGATGCGCAGCGGGTTTCTGGTGTCGACGGCCCGCGACGCTGCCCATGCCCGCCGCCTGCTGGGGGGGTTGGAGTTCGACATGCTGGTGCTGGATGTGATGATGCCGGACGAGGACGGCATCACGCTGACCCGCGATCTGCGCCGCAGCATGACGGTGCCGATTCTGCTGTTGACCGCCAAGGGTGAGACGCAGAACCGGATCGAGGGGTTGGAGGCGGGGGCGGATGACTATCTGGTCAAGCCGTTCGAGCCCAAGGAATTGTTGCTACGGATCAACGCCATTCTGCGGCGGATGCCGCAAAGCAAACCGGCAGAAATGACGCCGAAATCACTGCAATTGGGGGCAGTACGCTATGATACAGAACGGGGGGAGCTGTGGCGCGGCGCCGATCTGATCCGGCTGACGGCGACCGAGGCGCAGCTGATGCGGATCTTTGCCGCCGCCCCCGGTTCAGCCATTCCGCGCGACCGGCTGGTCGGGGATATGGAGGGGGCAGAGGTCGGCGACCGGGCCGTCGATGTCCAGATCACGAGGCTGCGCCGCAAGATCGAGGCAGACCCCAAGCAGCCGCGCTATCTGCAGACGGTACGAGGTGAGGGGTACATGCTGCAGCCGGATTGACGCGGGTCGCGGGATGGTCCGAGGGTCGGACCGCCGGGATCTTAACCAATTCGTCAGAAAGCCTTAACCTTTGTTCATCCGATTTTAGAGACTTTGTGATTGGCGAGCCGAGTCGCGGCAAATCCGGTCGGACGCCAGGCTTTGTGACAAGGCACCAGTGGGGCGGCGGGTGTTCAAGGGGACGTTTCACGTTCCCCCGACGCCCCGGACCGCGGAGCCGGGAGCTCTCCGCTTTGCGGGACGTTTGTGCGCTGATGATCGGGTGCGCGCAGGGCTGGACAGGTGTCCATCCGCGCCGCATTGTCGCCGCAGAAGTGAGCGGAGGAGCCCAACATGCCCAGTAACCTGCCTCTTGAAATGCGTCTGCGCCGGATGGCCAAACGGCTGGAAGAGTTGGACCGGTGGGTGGCACGGGATGTGGTGTCGCTGGACGGCTGGACACTGGCGGGTCAGCAAGTCGCCCGAGGGCATCGCTGGCAGGACCACGGCGCGCCATTGGCCTTTGCCCATCCGGAGATCGAGCTTCCGGCGCAATGGCCTTTGGCGGAGACGAGGCTGCATCTGTGGCTTGGCGGCGAGGGGTTGGTGCGGCTGATCGGAGAGCGTGTGGCCAGTTTTGGCTTGAACCCGCCGCATATGGATTTCCTGCCACGGGAGCGGAAGTTCCGCATTGAGGCGGATTGCGTGGCGCGGCTGCCGCAGGGGGTGCCGAATTACGAGGCGGCGGTGGGGCGGACCGAGTTGGTCTGGCTGGAGACTGATCTGGAAGATTTCATCCGGATGATGCGGCAGGTCTGTGAGATGGTGCGCGCCTTGGGCGGCGTGGAGGTGGAGCCTTGGCCAGTGCCCAACTACTTTCCCAACCGAAAGCATCCGCAGCATTCCCAACCGCACGCAGTGTGCAATCCGGCGATGGATCTGGCGGAGGCGGCCTTCCATCTGCTGGATTGGCCGACCGAGACGCAAGCCTATCTGCGGCGGATCATGGCGACGCATGAAACCCAGTCAATCTGGGTGCTGCCCGCACTTTCTGGTGGATTAGAGCCGCTTTCGGACAAGGCGCGCGCCTCTGTCGTGGCGGCCCGAGACCACTTGCGGGCCGGGTTGAAGGCGTTGCAGGGGCGGTTCCCACACGAAGGGTCGATTGCGGCGACCGGGCATGCGCATATTGATCTGGCGTGGCTGTGGCCGATGGTGGAAACGCGACGCAAGGGCGTGCGGACGTTTCACACGGCCATCCAGTACATGGATCAGTTTCCGGAGTTTCAGTTCAACCATTCGACAGCACAGCTTTATGATTTCGTGGGACAAGATGACCCGTCGCTGCTGATGCGGATCACTGAAAAGGTGAAGGCGGGTCAGTGGGAGCCGATTGGCGCGATGTGGGTGGAGCCGGACACCAACATGCCGTCGGGCGAAAGCCTGATCCGGCAATTGCTGTACGGCATCCGGTATTTTGACAAGCAGTTCGGCAAACGGTCAACCGTGCTGTGGCTGCCGGACGTGTTCGGGTTCTCTCCGGTGCTGCCGCAGTTGCTTAGGCAGGTCGGCATGACAAGCGTTTTCACGATCAAGACCAACTGGTCGGAAAAGAACAAACTGCCGCATGATCTGTTCCACTGGCAGGGTCTGGATGGGTCCGAAGTGATCATGCACACCTTCGAAAACCCGGCCGATGGTTATAATGCCGAGATGGGGCCACGGGCGACGCTGGGAACCTGGCGCAACTATCAGGACAAGGAGCTGCTGGGCGAGAGCCTGTTATGCTATGGGCCAGGGGATGGCGGCGGCGGGCCGACCGAGGATTACATTCTGCGGCTGCGGCAGATGCAGGATTTCCCGGTGGTGCCGGCGATCAAGCATGTGAACGTGTCGGATTGGTTTGCAGGCCTGCCCGCGCGGGTGACGGGGCCGTTGCCGAAATGGGTTGGCGAGATTTATCTGGAGTACCACCGCGGGACGCTGACGACGCAAAGCCGAACCAAATACCTGCACCGGCGCGCCGAGCGGGCCTTGGTGACGGCGGAAGTGCTGTCGTCGATGGTCACAATGCGCGGCGGCGCGGTTCCGGCGCCACTAGAGCCGGATTGGCGGGTGCTTTTGCGCAATGAATTCCACGACATCCTGCCGGGGTCCTCGATCCGCGAAGTCTATGAGGTGGCAGAGGCAGAGTTGGCGGGGGTTGTGACGGCGGGCAATGCGCGGCAGGGCGAGGCGATGGCAACGCTGGTCAGCGGGTTCGCGGGCGGACAGGCGGAGGGGATGGTTGTCGTCAACCCGGACCTTTCGCCGCGACCGCTGCGGGTCATGGCTGCCAAATTACCCGGTGGGCAGGTCGTGGAAGGCGGGCAAGTTCTGGCGGCGCCGGTGCCGGTGGCGGGATTGTCGGTTCTGGCGGTGCAGGCGGCGAGCCTGCCGGTGTCGGCGGGGCTGTCGGTATCGCCGCTGCGGCTGGAGAATGACATCGTCAAGGTGCGGCTGAACGGCGATGGCACGCTGGCGAGCCTGTGGGACAAGCGGGTGGGGCGGGAGTGTCTGGCGGGGCGGGGTAATCAGATCTGGGCGTATGTCGACAAGCCACGGTATTTTGACGCCTGGGATATCGAAGAAGATTACGAGGCGGGCGGGCAGGAGCTGCTGGCCTTGGGTGCCGCCAAAGTGGTGGAAACCGGGCCACACCGGGTTGCGGTGCGTATCGAGCGCAGGTTTGGGGCCAGCACAGTGACGCAAACGGTGCGGCTGTGGGCCAACTCGCCACGGGTCGAGTTCAAGACCGACATTGACTGGCACGACCGCCGGGTTCTGCTGAAAGCGCGCACGCCGCTGGCCATTCATGCCGAGTTTGCAACGTTTGAATGTGCCTGCGGGGTGTTCCGCCGTCCAACCCACCGTAACACCCCGTGGGACGCGGTGAAGTACGAGGTGGCGGGGCATCGGTTTGCCGATCTGTCAGAGAGCGGCTTTGGCGTGGCGCTGCTGAATGACGGGAAATATGGGCATGATGTGGCGGGCAACGTGATGGGGCTGAGCCTGTTGCGGTCGCCAGTGTTCCCCGACCTGTTCGCGGATGAGGGCAAGCAGAGTTTCACCTATGCGTTGTTGCCACATCCGGGCGATTGGTTCGACGGCGGGGTGCTAGGCGAGGCGGAGGATTTGAACCAGCCGTTGCTGGTCAGCCCGGCAAAGGTTGGCAAGGATCAGAGCTGGACAGCGGTCGAGGTTGCCGGGCGTCCGCTGGCGTTGTCGGCGCTGAAGCCGGATGAGGCTGGGGAGGGGCTGATCCTGCGGCTTTATGAGCCGTCGGGTGGGCGAAGCGAGCCAAAGCTGGCGGTGCCCGAGGGCTGGGCGGTGGCGGGACAGGTGAATCTGCTGGAGGAGCCGGTGGCCGGCGAGATGACCTTTGGCCCGTTCCAGATCCGCTCATTCCATCTGGTGCGCAAATGAGGACGATCTTCGATCTGGAAACACCCGCCGTGCTGATCGATCTGGATGTGGTCGAGGTCAATATTGAGCGCACACAGAGCCTGTTTGACGGGCTTGGCATCGGATTTCGCCCGCATGTCAAGACCCACAAGATCCCGTTTCTGGCGGAGTTGCAGATGAAGCAGGGTGCCATTGGCATTGCGGCGCAGAAGATCTCGGAAGCAGAGGTGTTTGCGGCGGCAGGGTTCACGGATATTCTGCTGTGCTTCAACCTTTTGTCTCCAGCCAAGATCGCCCGGCTGCGCGCCTTGACGCAGACCTGTCACATGACGGTGGTTGCCGACAACGCAGCGGTTGTCCGCGCCCTATCGGCAGGCATGGCGGGTGCTGCAGCACCACTTGACGTGCTAGTCGAATGCGACACAGGCATGAGCCGCTGTGGTGTGTTGTCGCCGCAAGCGGCATGCGATCTGGCCCAGGTCATCGAGGCGGCGCCCGGGCTGCATTTCGCGGGCCTGATGACCTATCCGGCACCCGGCGCTGCGCCAAAGGTTCAGGCTTTCATGGCGCAGGCGCAGGACCTATGTATGGCTTCAGTGGGCCATTGCGACGTGATTTCGGGCGGTGGCACACCATCGCTGCTGGATGCCGGGTTGGCACCGATCCTGACCGAATACCGGGCCGGAACCTATATCTACAATGACCGCTCCCTGGTGGCGCGCGGGGCCTGCACGTTGGGTGATTGCGCGCTGACCGTGCTGGCCACGGTGGTCAGCCGACCGACACCAACCCGTGCCATTCTGGATGCCGGGTCCAAAAGCCTGACCTCTGATTTGCTGGGGTTAAGCGGTTATGGAACCATTCTTGCCTTCCCAGACGCCGAAATAACCGGGCTGTCCGAAGAGCATGGTCATGTCACGCTGAAATCTGGCGCTGATATGCCCGAAGTTGGCCAGAAACTGCAGATCGTGCCGAACCACGCCTGCCCGGTCAGCAATCTGGTGGACCGGGTCACGTTCCACCGCGGGGGCAAGGTGGTGCGCGAGGTTGAGGTCGCGGCGCGGGGGATGGTGGTTTAGAACATGTTGCGGCGTTTCTGATTCAGGATTCCCTTGAGGGCTGATTTGTGATTCCCTCTGCTTATGGCAGATGTTGGGGTCATTGATGGGCAAACCACTTCCTATGGCGCTTTGAGCTATTCCCCATTCCTTGGACAGTTTCCGGAGTAATATAGGCTACTTTCTGCACCTGCTGATCGGGTTGGGTTTCTGCGATGGGTCGCCGATAGAACACGGCGGGTGGTGTGCCGCCAAGCGAGGAATGCGGGCGGTGGTGGTTGTGGAATTCGATCCAGTTTCCGATTCCTGCCTTGGCCTGCGACCCGGTCTCCCAGGCGTGCAG
>JANXPK010000138.1 GCA_025357355.1 Rhodobacterales bacterium | reverse complement strand
GACATTCACCTTGGCCAAGCCATCGGCGTGGGCGCGCAGAGAGCCGAGGAGGGCGACTTCAACCATGTCAGCCCTTGTGTGACAGCGCTGCAAGGATGCGGGGCGGCGACATCGGCAGGCTGGACATCCGCAGACCGATGGCATGCGAGACGGCGTTCGACAGGGCGGCAAGCGGCGGCACAATGGGCGTTTCGCCGACACCGCGCACGCCGTAGGGGTGGCCGGGGTTGGGGATTTCCAGAATGACCGTGTCGATGTTGGGCAGATCCGAGGCGACGGGCACGCGGTAATCAAGGAAACCCGCATTTTGCAGGCGGCCATCGGCGCCGTAGATGTATTCCTCGTTCAGGGCCCAGCCGATGCCCTGCACCGCCCCGCCCTGCATCTGGCCTTCGACATAGGCCGGGTGGACGGCCTTGCCCGCATCCTGGAACACGGTGTAGCGCAGGACGGTGGTGTAGCCGGTTTCCGGATCAACCTCGACATCGCAGAGGTGGACGCCGAAGCTGACCCCTGCCCCGTCGGCGGTGAACTCTTCATGGCCGGCAATGGGGCCGCCAGTGTTGTTGGCGACGGCGGCGATTTCGGCGAGCGTCATCGGCGGGAATTTCCCGGCATTGGGTCCGGCCGGAACAGCGGCGCCGTCCACCCATTCCACCGCTTCAGGGTCGATGCCCCAGATCGCGGCGGCGCGGGCGCACATCTTGGCGATGGCGGCGCGGGCGGCGTGAATCGTGGCCATGCCGACGGCAAAGGTCACGCGGCTGCCATCGGTATTCTCGTTGTAACCGAGCGACGCGGTGTCGGCGATGATGGTGCGGACCTTGTCATAGGGGATGCCAAGTTCTTCCGCCGCCATCAGGCTGATCGAGGCGCGGCTGCCGCCGATGTCGGGGTTGCCTTCGGCCACAGACACGGTGCCATCCGTGTTGATGGTCATCGACACCGAGGTATTGCCGCCGAAGTTGAACCAGAAGCCCGCTGACAGGCCGCGACCCTGGTTCTTGCCCAGGGGTGCCTTGTAATGCGGGTGCTTCTTGGCGGCCTCCAAGGTGGCGACAAGACCGATGTCATCGAAGGTCGGACCATAGGACGACAGCGTGCCCTTGCGGGCGGCGTTCTTGAGCCGGGTGTCCAGGGGGTCGAGGTTCAGCTTCTGGCAGAGCTCGTCAATCACCGACTCGACGGCATAGATCGCCTGTGGTGCGCCGGGGGCGCGGTAGGCAGCTTCTTTCGGGCGGTTGGTCAGGACGTTCCAGCCCAAGGTGTGGACGGCGGCGAGGTCATAGGCGGCAAAGGCGGCAGAGGCGCCCATTTCGACGGTGCCGGTGGGGAAGGCGCCGCCGGAATAGCGCAGGATCGCCTCGCCCGCGGTGATGCGGCCATCCTTCTTCATGCCGATCCTGACATCCATCGAGGTGACGACGGTGGGGCCGGTGGCCTTGAACACCTCGTCCCGCGTCATCACGATCTTGACGGGGCGGCCGGCCTTGCGTGACAGGGCAAGGGCCACCGGTTCGATGAACACCACGGTCTTGCCGCCAAAGCCGCCGCCGATTTCGGAGGCGGTGACGCGCAACTGGCTCGCCTCCATCCCCAAGAGAAGGGCGCAGGTGGTGCGGACGAAGTAATGGCCCTGGGTACAGCACCACAGATCAGCCTTGCCGTCGGCGTTCATCTGGGCAAGGCAGGCATGGGGTTCGATATAACCCTGATGGGCGGCGGCGGTGGTGAAGCTGCGGGAGACGACAAGGTCGGCCTGTTTGAAGCCGGCGTCGAGGTTGCCGTGGCCGAATTCAACCTGGTTGGTGACATTGGCCGACATGCCTTTGGGCACGGTTTCCAAGGCGCGGCCCCCTTGCACGATGGGGGCGCCGGGCGTCATGGCGGCATCGACATCGGTGACGTGGGGCAGTTGTTTGTAGGTGACCTTGATCAGCTTCAGCGCCGCGCGTGCCGTGCTGGCATCGACGGCAGCGACGGCAGCGACGGCGTGGCCATCATAGAGCGCCTTGGTGGTGGCGAGGCAGTTTTCCTGAATGTCGCGGAAGAAGTCATCCTTCTGCGCCACCAGATCGCGGCCGGTGACCACGGCCTTGACGCCGGACAAAGCCTCGGCCGCGGAGGTGTCGATCGCGACAATCTCGGCATGGGCATGGGGGCTGCGCAAGATGCGGCCCACCAGCATGCCAGGGGCCGTCACGTCGGCGCCGTAAAGGGCACGGCCTTTGACCTTGTCGATGCCGTCGGGACGGATGGGGCGAGTGCCGACCTGCCTGAACTTGCGCTTGGTTTCAAGGGTATCCATCATGCGGTCCTCATCTTTTGAGCGGCGTCCTGAACGGCGGCGATGATCTTGTCATAGCCGGTGCAGCGGCAAAGATTGCCGGCAAGCCAGTAGCGCAGTTCGGTGTCGGTGGGATTGGGGTTGCGGTCCAGAAGCGTCTTGGCGGCGACCAGAATGCCGGGAGTGCAGATGCCGCATTGCAGGGCGGCGTGATCGAGGAAGGCCTGTTGCAGGGGGTGCAACTGATTGCCCGTGGCCATCCCTTCGATGGTGGTGATCTTTGCCCCCTCAACCTCGACGCCAAGGACAAGGCAGGAGCAGACCATGCGGCCATCAAGCGTGACGGTGCAGGCGCCACAATCGCCGGTGCCGCAGCCTTCTTTCGCGCCGGTCAGGCCAAGGCGGTTGCGCAGGACGTCGAGCAGCGGCTCGTCCGGGGCGCAGACGAATTCGACGGCATCGCCGTTGATCGTGGTGGCGACTTGGATCGTTTTCATAGCTTTCCTCCGGCACGTCCGTAAGCAATGACAGCAGCGCGACGGGCGAGAACGCCCGCCACCTTGGTGCGGAATTCGATGGTGCCGCGCTTGTCGTCGATGGGTTTGCAGGCGGCGGATGCGGCCTTTTCCAGTGCCGCGAGGGCAGTGGCATCCAGCTTGGTGCCAATGATGGCTTTCGCACAGGCGTCGACCAGCAGGACGGTCGGGGCGACGGCGCCCAAAGCGACGCGGGCGGCGGTGATGGTGCCTGCGGCGTCCAGCGTCAGGTTGACCCCGGCTGAGGCGACGGCGATGTCCATTTCGCTGCGCGGGATGAAGCGCAGGTAGGCATCTGACGAGCGGGGGGCGCGGGCGGGAAGGAAGATCGAGGTGATGATCTCACCCTTTTGCAGGGTGGTCTTGCCCGGGCTGGCGGGGATGGCATGGACTGCCACGTCGCGCGTGCCGTTCGGCCCCTCGACCCGCACGGTGGCATTGGCCGCGACCAGACCCGGCACGGCGTCGCCGGCGGGCGAGGCGTTGCACAGGTTGCCGACCATCGAGCAGCGGCCCTGCACCTGTTTGGAGCCGATCAGTTGCGCGCCTTCGGTCACGCCGGGCCAGGCGGCGCAGAGGGCGGCGTGTTCGCCAAGCTCGGCACCCGACACGGCCGCCCCGATGCGAAATCCGCCCGCTTCGGCCTGAAGGGTGCGGATGCCGGGGATGTGCTTGATGTCGACGATCAGGTCAGGTTCGACCATCCCGGCCTTGAGTTGCACCAGAACATCCGTCCCCCCGGCCAGCACCCGTGTCACCCCGGACGCGGCACTGAGCAGACGCGCCGCCTCGGCGGCCGTGGTTGGCTTTGCGTATTGCATGCCGTTTCCTTCCCTTCGCGTGGATGCGGGCGACCCGGTGGGCCAGCCCGCATGAACTATCTGCCGTCAAGCTAAAGCAGCTTGGCGCAACGGTCTACCCTGTGCAAGCGACCTTTCGGGGTCGGATACAGGCAAAGGGTCGCACGGCGCAAGCGATCCCATGGGACCACGGCGATGGTCCGAGCCTCGGACCATCGCGTAAGATTATGATATTAAATGGTTTAAAAAATCTAGTTAACCAGATTGAAACCTTTGTTTGACAAACCCTTCCAAGGGAAAGACGGTGGCCAGCTGCGGCCGATTTCAAAATGTCCGAGCAGGTCAATATCCGTTGGAAACCGGAAGAATCGCGCTATCATGCAACCATTCTTCCTGAATCGCAGTAGCGTGGCCCCCAATCCTCCTGCCGGAACAAGACATGCAGCATCTGGACCCGCGCCTGACCGAAGACCGCCTGCTGCAACCGGATGAGTTCCTGACCGAAACCCATCTGGTCGAACCGATGCCCGAGGCGCATTGGCATGACCATGTCGAACTGAACCTGATCATGCAGGGGGGGATGACCTATCTGATCAACGGCAAGCAGATCAGGCTGAGTGCAGGGCAGCTTTACTGTTTCTGGGCCGCTGTGCCGCACCAGGTGACGGTGGCGGACGCGCAGACCGAACTGGTGTGCATCTACTTGCCGTTCGCCGATTTTCTGTCGCTGGTCATTCCCGGCGATTTCAAGAACGACCTGATGTCAGGCTCGATCCTGACCACCGATGCCGTCGATCCGGCCGACCGGCTGCTGGTGGCACGCTGGGCGCGCGATTGGGAGCAGGCGAGCGAGCGGCTGGCCGATATCATGCGCGACGAGGTCCGGCTGCGGCTGCGCAGGCTGGCGGCCGACCATGTGCGCGCGGGCACGCTGGAGGGCGGTCTGGAGCCCGAGGCGCGGCGCAACACCAGGCAGGCGGCAGAGCGGCGGGTGGTGGCGCGGGTGCAAGAGATGATCACCTATATCAACGAGGATTTCGCCAAGCCCATCAACGTGACCGACGTGGCACGGGTCGGCGGCCTGCATCCGACCAATGCGACGGCGATCTTTCAGAAGGTGCTGGGCCATTCCATCGCGCAATACCTGCGGCAGCGGCGGCTCAACCATGCGTTGCGTCTGCTGGCCAATACCGACATGTCGATCATCGAGGTGGCGTTTGAAAGCGGGCATGGCTCGCTCAGCCGGTTCTACGATGCGTTTCAGCGCCAGTTGGGCTGTACGCCGCGCGACTATCGGCGGCGGTTGCGGGCCTGAGGGGTTGGCGACGCGGGCCACTGAAAAACCGGAATAAATGGGGCGAATTCGGCAAGAAAATCATAATTTCAAGCCATAGGCTGGTCGCAAACCAAGCTGCAAGTCGAAGGGCGAAAAGCCGCAGCACGATAAACCTGACCTGGAGGAAATCATGTATCTGTTCCGACCGAACCTTGCCCTGGCCCTTGCCGCCAGCCTTTTGTGCAGCGGTGCTGCAATGGCCGACACCGCCAAGCCCTTTGCCGGGCAGACCATATCGGTGCTGCTGCCCTCGCCGCAGGACGCCACGATGGCGGCCGATTTCGAAAAGGACACCGGCATCAAGCTGGACCTGCAGACCGCGTCCTGGGATGACGTGTCGGTCAAGGTTTCGACCGCCCTTCTGGCGGGAACCGCACCGGCGGATGTGACGGAGTTTGACTGGTCATGGACCGGGCAATTCGCGGCGGCGGGGTGGTACAACGACCTGTCCAAGGACATCGATGCCGACACCCAGACCGACATCAAGGGCTCGACCATCTTCAACATCAACGGGCAGTTGCTGGCAGTGCCCTATACCAACGACTTTCGGGTGATGCTGGTCAACAAGAAGCAGTTTGCCGATGCGGGCATCACGGCGATGCCGAAGACGCTGGACGAACTGGTGGCCGATGCCAAGGCGATCAAGGCCAAGGGCGATGTCAAATATCCCATCGGCCTGCCGTTGTCGGCGACCGAAGGGGCGTCGACCAGTTGGTATCTGCTGACCAAGGCATTTGGCGGTGATTTGTTCGATAAAGACATGAAACCCCTGTTCACCAGCCCGGATTCGGCGGGTTATAAGGCGATGGCGTTCGAAATGATGCTGCTCAAGGACGGGCTGGTCGATCCGGCCTCGACCGGACTGAAGGACAGCGACATCAACGACACGATGTTTGCCAAGGGTCTGACCGCGATCATGATCAGCGGCGAGCCGGGGCGGCTGGGGCAGTACAGCGACCCGGCACAGTCGGTGGTGGCAGGGCAAGTGGAGGCCATTCCGGTTGTCACGGCCAGCGGCAAGACCCGCAGCTTTGGTCTGCTGGAGGGGTTGGGCATTCCGAAGAACGCGGCCAACCCGGAGGCGGCCAAGGTGTTCGTCAAGTGGATGACCACCAAGCAATTCCAGATCCACAACTATGCCAACGGCGTACTGCCGACGCGGACCTCGGCGTTGGCGGACCTGCAGAACGCAGGCAAGTTGATCAGCGGTGCGGCCCTGGTCGAGCAGGCGCCGACGGTGGAGCCGCTGTTCCCGGCGGGCGCGCCAACGTGGTATCCGCAGTTCTCGCTGGCGGTGAACACCTCGATCAACTCGGCCGCCAAGGGTGAGATCACGGTGGATCAGGCGATGCAGAAGATCGCGGATGCGGTCAAGGCTGCCATGAACCAGTGACGGCTTCTGCCAGGATGAGGGTAAGACGAATTGGCGGCGTCGGCGGCAATGCCGATGCCGTCATGGTGTTGCTGCTGGTGCTGCCGATCCTGCTGACGATGGGCGGGCTGGTGTTCTATCCGCTGGTCAGCACGGGGTGGGACAGTCTGCACCGGGTCAATCCGATGCAGCCGGGCACGCCGTTCATCGGGCTGGCCAACTTCACCCGGATGTTTGGCGATGCCGAGGTCGGGCGGTCCTGGCTGAACACCTTTGAATATGTGGTGATGGCGGTTTTGGCCGAGACGGTGTTCGGCATTCTGGCGGCGACCCTGATCAACCAGTTGCAGGTCGGGCGGCGCTGGGTGCTGGCGGCGGTGGTTCTGCCGTGGGCGTTGCCGGGGGTGGTCAGTGCGGTGATCTGGCAGTGGATCTACTCGCCGGGACCGGGGCTGTTGAATGCGCTGCTGGTGCAGGCGGGGTTC
>JANXPK010000131.1 GCA_025357355.1 Rhodobacterales bacterium | reverse complement strand
CTTGCAGGCCAAGGTCAGCGTCGATCACGCCGACAAGGGTCAGCAAGGGTCCGACCTGCGTGCCGCCGAGCGGACGTTCCAACTGATGCGTCAGGTCGCAGGCCGGGCCGGGCGGGCCGACAAGCCGGGTGAGGCGCTGTTGCAGACCTATCAACCCGACCATCCGGTGATCCGCGCCATTCTTGGCGGTGATGAAGAGGCGTTCTGGCGCGCCGAAGCCGCCGAGCGTCGCATGGCCGGGGTGCCGCCCTATGGCCGTATGGCCGGGATCATCCTGTCCAGCCCCGATGTGGCGCAGGTCTTTGATTTCGGGGCCGAACTTGCCCGCCATATCGACCCTTTACTGAAGATCGGCGCGCAGGTCTTTGGTCCCGCTCCAGCCCCCATCGCCCGTGTGCGCGGCCGCCACCGCGTGCGGCTTCTGGTCAAGGCCGAGAAAACCGCCCCCCTGCAAGCAGCCCTCGCTGAATGGCTGGCGCAGTTCAAGGTCCCCAACAACCTGCGCCTTAGCGTCGATATTGATCCGCAGAGTTTCTATTGAGCGCGCGCAACGGCCCAGGCGATGAGGTCGGTGCAGGCCTGATCAACCGCGCCCGGATTGCCGGTGTCGGCACTGAGCAGGCCAAGGTCGCCCGCTTCCTCCCGATAAAGATCATTGTCGCGCTGTGACCGCGTGATGAACCGGTCCACCAGCCGCCGTTGACCGGGATCGAGCCCGTCGTAACCCGTCGCCGTTCTGATGCGTGCCGCCAGGACGTCCGCTTGCCCGGTCAGGCAGATCGTCGCCACGCGATCCGACCTCAGCATCGCCAGAAGATCGGGCCGCAACGCCGATCCTTCCAGAACCAGCGGATTGCCAAGGGCCGCATCCTCCAGCAGTCGCACCAGACCGGGCCGCATGTTCTGGTGATGGACCCGCAGGAACCAATGGATCGTATCGTCGCCCAGCCGATCATAGAATTCGGCGACCTCAGGGCGGACCTCGGGCCAGGGTCGGCCCGGATGCCGCGCCATCCCGTCGGTCGACAGGACCGGCCAGTTCAGCGCTGCACCAATACGACCGGCCAGCGTCGATTTGCCGGTATGCGAGGCGCCCGCAATCAGAATGGCAACGGGGGCATCCGGCATGCGGGGCTTTCTGGCTGGGTTGGCAAATTCTAGAGGCCAGGCAAGGCCGAGGTCAAGCTGCGGCAACTGTGGGAGCCGGAAGATGGCTCTGCAGTCGGCTGGTCCGTTCAACCGCTGCCGCCGGATCGGGAGTTGATATCAGGTAAATTCTGACATTTAACCAATTGATCTACAACGATTTCGCATCGTGTCCACATGTGGACACCTCCGATCACTCGTCCAGGTCCACTCCGCGCTTGCCGGCAAAGAACCCCTGCAATAACGCCGTAGCCTCGCCAGCCCCGATCCCGTCATAGACCTCGGGCACGTGGTGGCACTGGGGGTGCGAGAACACCCGGGCCCCCACCGACACGCCGCCCGATTTCACATCCTGCGCGCCATAATAAAGCCGCGCGATGCGCGCCGCCGAAATCGCCCCGGCACAGGTCGGGCAGGGCTCCAGCGTCACGTAAAGATCCGCCCCCGTCAGCCGCTCTGACCCCAGGACCCGGCAGGCCGCCCGGATCGCCAGAACCTCGGCATGGGCCACCGGATCGGTACGTTCCCGCACCCGGTTGCCTTCACGCGCCAGCACC
>JANXPK010000124.1 GCA_025357355.1 Rhodobacterales bacterium | reverse complement strand
GTCGTTGACCTCGGCGGCATCATCGCCGCCCGTGGCACCGAGTCCTACCTGCTCTTCTGGGCCGCCCTCCTGATGTCGGGTGGTCCCATCGTCAACATCCACGTCCACCGCGGCTAAAGCCGGTCCGGTGCATCCCTCCGCACCCGCTCATCAGTCCCTCGCGGCCTTTCTTGGCTCGCGCCAGCGGAAAAGGACCGCAAGGGACCGTTAGAGCAGGATGAGCCTTGGCGGAAACCCCGGCACGACGTTCCAGAATAATCTGAACCACCACGTCTTGCCTTACCTTCCCCGGCAGGCGCCTTCTGCGCCCGCCCAGGCACGCGCCTCCCGTTTCGCGACCGCCACTACGACCCTACCGCCCTTGCCTTGCGCTTGCGCGCTGTGGCAATCGGACCGATGAGGGCTACACTGTAGCCCGCATCAGACGGTCCTCTGGCACGGGTGGCGCGCGCAGCTTTGCAGATCAAACGGCCATCGTGATGTTTCCTATCAAAGATCATCGGGCTTTGGGTGACGAAGGGGGGCGCCTGCCTGGGGTGGCCGCGCCGGAGTTTCAGCCAAGGCTCAACGTGCTCCAGAACCAATCCGGCCGTCGCGCCAACTGCCACGCACTGCCGCCAAAGTTGCCCGCTCCCCCAGTTCCAGCGATTCGCGGGCCCATGGTTAACGCAGGCCGGTCGCCAAAATATCCGCCTGTGGTGTAGAGGCAATGTAGAGGGATTGTAGGGGATTTGTAGGTCGTACATCTTCGGTTAATCCTGCCGATTAACATCGCGTACTCAAGGGCTTGGCATCAGGGCGCCACCGTCAGAACCCGGGTCCCCGAAAGCCCGGGGTCTATAGAACCCTGACCGCCCCGTTCTCCCAAGACCCACCTGATGCGACCCGCCGCGGTGGCAAGATGAAGACTTCTGACCGCCGCGCGCTCCATTGTCTGTCGCCGCCGATCGGGTGCAGAGGATTGCAAACGACAGGCCCTAACGTGCCGCCCACAGCATACCGCGCCGGATCATCTCGCGCGCCGGGCCGTGGTCGATCACATCGGCATGGTGACCCAAGGCGTTGTAATAAACCCTGCCCTTGCCCCACATCTTGGTGAACCCGACCGGCATCGCCACCGGCCCGTTGGCCGCATGCGGGCCGTCGATCACCGGAAAGTCGCAGACAGCATGCACCTTCACGGCCGGATCGACATGCAGGTAATACTGCTCGGTCTTGACCTCGAAATCGCCAATCCCCGTGACCAGCGGATTTGCCGGGTCGGTCATCCTCACCCGGTAGGCGACCCCGTCATTGCCCGGATGCGCCACCCATTGCGCGCCCGTCAAGAACTGCCACACGACATCATTTCGGAACGCATCGCACATCCCCCCGTGACATCCCGCCAGCCCCACCCCACCCGCCACCGCATCAGCCACATTCTGCGTGCGCTCCTTGTCGACCGTGCTCATCGTCCAGATCGGCACGATCAAGTCCAGCGCCGCCAGCGCCGCCCTGTCGTCAAAACAATCGAGACTGTCGGTCACCGCAACCTCGAATTCCGCCCCCCGCAATACCTCGGCAAACAGGGCCGCCACCTTGTCCGGCTCATGCCCGACCCACCCGCCCCAGGTAATCAACGCCCGCTTCGCCATGCCACCCTCCCATTTGGCCGCAGAGTGACCATGACCACCGCCCGCGTCAACGGCGAATTCGAATGTAAAGAACATTTGACATTTAGTATGCTTTGCCATACCTAAAGTCCAGCAAACCAAACACCGATTCGAGATTTTCATGAACTCCGAAGAACGCAACGTCTGGGCGGCCCTCCTCAGCAGCCTGATCGTCAACCCCTACTTCTTCTACCGCATCTGGATCATGTTCACTGACGGCACCAATATCGCCACGGATGGCATGCAGCTTTGGGCGCGCACGATCATCTGGGCGCTGCCAGCCTCGATCTTGTCGACGATCCTGCTGACCATCCTCGCCGGAATTGTGATGGGCATGGTAACGGGCGAAAAGGCCGCCCTTTTCCGCAAGGACGAGCGTGACCGCCTCTATCAGCTTTGGGGTCTTGGCGTCACCATGGCAGCCACGGTCGCAGGCTTCGTGTCCGCCATCTGCTGCCTGGCCCTTGGCCTGTCCGGTGTTCTTGCCTTCACCTTGGTTTACCTTGGCTGTGCCATCGGCGACATGGCCGGAAACAGCCTGAAACTCGTACTTTATCGGACCCGTTGAATGGCACTGCGCATCACCAACCAGATCCGCCGCCTGCGGTTTGACGCCCGCGAAATGACCCAGGCCGATCTTGCCGCTCGCGTCGGCGTGACCCGGCAGACCATCATGGCGATCGAGGCCGCCAAATACTCGCCGTCACTAGAGCTTGCTTTCCTGATCGCCCGCGCTTTCGACAAACCGCTGGATGCAGTCTTCCAGTTCGAAACCTGACCTCTGTTCAAAGGATTACTCGCAATGACACGCTCTGGCGTCACCCGCTTTCTATTGCCTGCCGGTCTGATCCTGCTGGCCTTTGTGCCCTCGCTGGTCGCGCTGATGCGGGTCTATCAGGTCCCCATGGGTGCCCTGCCCGATGACAAGCTCTATCTCGGCATGACCCCGGTCAGCGTCGTTCTGCATGCCCTGTGCGGTGCGACCTTCGCCATCTTCGCACCGCTTCAACTCTTCGCCGCGATGCGCCGCCGATTCCCGAAACTGCACCGCCGCGCCGGGTGGGTGCTGGTGGTAGCCGGCCTGACCATCG
>JANXPK010000110.1 GCA_025357355.1 Rhodobacterales bacterium | reverse complement strand
CGATGGTCCGGATTCAACAGCAAACCATGCAGTTAATCCAACAGCCAGCGGTTTCATTTGACCCGGGCAGCCCATCGTAGATCAGCCGCTTTCTTCGCTATGTCAGTTCGTTCTTCTTGACTGAGTTTCAAGGCGCGGGCCTTGCCGCCCTTGGCCCCGAGCGCCTTCGCGGCGGGGTCTTTGCCGTCATCCGGCGCAACGTCCTCAATCTCGCCCGTGGCAATCCGACCGACCATGACGGCCAGGCCGATGGCGTCGGCGGGGCGCTTCTCTCCGTTGGGGCCTTTAGGCACAGTTATCTTCCTTCCATCTCAACAGTGTGGCCGGATTGTTGATCCAACCATCAAGGGTGCCCTTGTGATCAAGGGCCGCCATCAAATTGAGGAAAAAAATCAGGTCAAGAACAGGCTTCTTAGAGACCCTGCCCGAAGAGAAGAACTCAAGAACCTCCCCCAAGAGGGCTTGAAGCCTCACGAACCCGGGATCGCTGTATGTTATCGCCACCGACAACCTCCCATGCTTCACGCTAAGCATATAGGAAGCGCTGGCGCGATGCGATACCCCTGTCAACCCCGCCAGATTTCAAACTGAGACACTACCCTCCGGCCATTGACCTTTTCAAATCCTCTCGCCAGAGGCTCCCCTTGCACCCCACTGACCGGCCTGCCAATCTGCGCCAAAAGGATGTCCCATGTCCGATACCGCCCCAGAGGCCCTGAAGTCCACGACAGCACTCCCCCGTGTCACCCATGCCAAAGGCAGCTATCTGTGGGACGCGACCGGCAAGCAGTTCATCGACGGCTCCGGCGGCCCCGCCGTCTACTGTCTCGGCCATGCCAATGACGAAGTGAACGCCGCCGTCATGCGCCAACTTGGCCAGATCGCCCATGGCTACCGCTACAATTTCACCACCACCGCCCTGGAAGAGTTGACCCAAATCATCCGCAATCGCTGCGGCGGCAGCCTCACCGAGATGGTTTATGTCACCGGCGGGTCTGAAGCCGTCGAAAGCTGCCTGAAGATTGCTCTGCAATATCAGACCGCCATTGGTCAAAAGACCCGGCGCCGCTTCATTTCCCGCGAACGTTCGTGGCATGGCAACACGCTGGGTGCCCTTGGTGTCTCGGGTTTTGCTGAACGCACCGTTGCCTATGAAGGTGCCTTCATCCCCTCGATCAAGCTGTCTCCCGCCAACATCTACCGGCCGATTGCCGGGGCCACCGCAGAAACCGCCGCCGAGGCCTGCGCCGCCGAGCTTGAGGCCGCCATCCTGAAACATGGCCCCGAAACCATCGCCGCGTTCATCTTCGAACCCGTTGTTGGTGCCGCAGGTGGCTGCGTCCCGGCTCCTGACGGCTATACCCGGCGGGTTCGCGACATCTGCAGCCGCTACGGTGTGCTGATGATCGCAGATGAGGTGATGTGCGGTGCCGGTCGTACCGGCACGTGGCGCGCCCTCGAACATGACGGGGTCGAACCTGACATCATGTCGGTAGCCAAGGGCCTTGCCGCCGGATACCTGCCCTTGGGGGCCGCCATCTGCACGTCCAGGGTCTGGGAGGTGATACGCAAAAGGGACGGTGCTTTCGGCACCGGTCATACTTTTACCGGCCATACCGCCGCTTGCGCCGCCGGGGTGGCTGTCCAGACCATCATCGCTCGCGAAAACCTGCTGCCCCGGGTCGCCGCCAATGGACCGCGCCTGAAATCCTGGCTGGCCGACGCCGTGCGCGGTCTTGACGCCGTAGGCGACATCCGCGGTCGCGGCCACTTCATCTGCGCCGAACTGGTCGCCAACCCCGCCACCAAGGCCCCGTTTGACCCCGACCTCAAGCTGTTCCTCAAGATCCGCGCTCAGGCGATGGCGAACAGCCTGATCTGCTATCCCGTGGGTGGCAACGTCGATGGGTTCGCGGGCGACATTGTCATCCTAGCCCCGCCCTACAATGCGACTGACGCCGAGTTGACCGAAATCGTCGACAAGGCCGCCCGCTCGATCCGCGAGGTTCTGCTGGCCGAGGGGCTGGCATGACCGACCTTGTCCTCAAAGGCGGCCGCGTCATCGACCCTTCCCAGGGCCTCGACCGTGTGACCGACGTCGCTTTTGCAGACGGCCGCGTCGAGGCCATCGGTGACAATCTCTCCGGCCCGGCCCGCGATGCGACCGGTTGCATCGTCACCCCCGGCCTGATCGACCTGCACACGCATGTCTACTGGGGCGGCACCTCTCTTGGTGTCGATGCCGACGCCTATGGCCGTCAGAGCGCCGTGACCACCTGTGTCGATACCGGCTCGGCTGGCCCCGGCAACTTCCCCGGTTTCCAGTCCCATGTCATCGCCCGGGCCCAAACCCGCATCCTTGCCTATCTCAACATCTCCTTCGCCGGTATCTACGGTTTCTCCTCCACAATCACGGTAGGTGAGGCGCAGGACATGCGTCTGATGGCGGTTCGCGAAGCAGCCGCCATGGCCCGCGCCAACCCTGACAGCATCATTGGCATCAAAGTCCGCATCGGCAAGAACGCCGGTGGCACTTCGGGCCTCGCCCCGCTCGACCTCGCCCTTGACGCCGCCGACCGCTGTGGCCTGCCCCTGATGTGCCATATCGACGAGGCACCGCCGACCTATGGCGAGACTCTCGACCGCCTGCGCCCCGGCGACGTCTTGACCCACGCCTTCCGCCCCTTCCCCAACGCCCCCGTCCTAGCCGACGGCACCATCCGCCCGGCGGTCCACCTGGCCCGCGCCCGTGGCGTTCTTTTCGACATCGGCCACGGCATGGGCTCCTTCTCCTGGAGCACCGCCCGCGCCATGCTGGCGGCAGGCTTTGCCCCCGACACCATCTCTTCCGACGTCCACGCCCTCTGTATCAACGGCCCTGCCTGGGACCTTCTGCGCACCATGACGAAATTCTTCGCGCTCGGCATGACCCTGCCGCAGGTCATCGCCGCCACCACCATGGCCCCGGCCCGCGCTATTCGCCGCCCCGACCTCGGTTCACTCAAACCGGGCGCCATTGGTGATGCCTCTGTCATCGCCCTCAAATCCGTCCCGACCATCCTTGAAGATGTCCTTGGCGAAACCATTGCCCATCCCGAACGCCTGGTCCCCAAAGGCCGCGTCATGGCGGGGATCTGGCACGATTGACATGACCGACACTTCGATCTGGGCC
>JANXPK010000102.1 GCA_025357355.1 Rhodobacterales bacterium | reverse complement strand
CCAGTGGTCTGCGTGACGGTCGCGCCTTCACCGGCAACAAAGCCCGTCAGCAGGAAATTGGCCGCGGTCAGGGTCGCCGTGATATTGCCATCGTAGACCTTGGTCGGCGTGCCGATGATCGATCCCGTCAGCGCGGCCTGCGAGATTGCGCCGTTGCCGGAGGCAGTGGTTGGAAGGATGTAATTGGCAAGCCTGGTGCCGCTGTTGGCCGCAAAGTCCCCTGCCGCCAGCGCCACGGTCACAAGGTCGGCTCCGGACGCATTGGCCGAGGCGTAGGTGCCAGTGGTCTGCGTGACGGTCGCGCCTTCACCGGCAACAAAGCCCGTCAGCAGGAAATTGGCCGCGGTCAGGGTCGCCGTGATATTGCCATCGTAGACCTTGGTCGGCGTGCCGATGATGGAAGCCGACAGCGCGGCCTGATCGACCGTCAGTTGGCCAAGATTGGAGCCGACGCCGGAAACCGTCGATACACCAGCTGTGGCAATCGACGCGGATGCGGTCAAGGCATTAGCCCAAACCCCGGCGTCGATGAACCCCGTGCTGGAAAACGTCACCTGCGCGGGGTCGACGCTGGAGGCACTCAAGGTCAGGCCAAAGCTGGTCGCGTTAACGGTGACACCCCCGACCGTCAGCGCCACGGCGGGCAGCACCAGGCTGCCGCCATAGGTCATCGTCGCATCACTGACCGTCACGACGGGGGTGACCGCGTAGACCAGACCATTGCCGCCCGGCAGGCCCGCCGGTTGCGGATTGGCCGGGTCGAACGTCACGCCATAGGCGATGAAACCCGCAGCCATCACCCCAAGATCGGCGGTGTTGGCGTCGGGCCGCGTCGAATAGACCAGCCAGCGACCTTTCATCGTGCCGAAGCCTGCACCACCGGTATTGTTGATGAAATTGGCGCTCGTCGCCAGAACTGCCGCCCCGCCGCCAAGGTTCGAGAAGAAGAACGTCGGGTCGAGTTGCAGGTCATCGGCGGTCTGCACGATGAAATCGGTGGCGGTGGTGATGAAATTGCACTCGCAAGTCACGAGGCCGGTGGAGCCGATCAGGTTCAGCCCGCTGTCGGTGGCAGTCACCGAGAAATTGCCCCCAAGCAGATCCTGCGCAACCATTGCGATATCGAACACGCCGATCCCGCCCGATCCGACGCTGGTCGAGGCATCCTGATCGAATGCGGCGGCGGTCAGGGCGATGTTGGCGCCGGAAATCCCGCCGAGTGTGCCCGATTGGGCGCCAACGAAGGCCGCGTTGGTGCCGAAGGTGCCGCTGCTCGCCTGCAACGACAACTCGCCGCCCAGGGTCACCGTGATATCGCCAGACCTTGTGCCGAGGGCAGCCGAGCCGGTGGTGTCCGCCGAGCCGTGGCCGATCATGGCGAACTCGCCGGTGTTGCTGGTGCCCGCTGTCAGCGTCAGGTTGCCCAAGGCCTCGATTGTGATCGGCGCATTGGCATTGGCGGTGACGCTGCCATCGAAGCGGTTGGTGCCGATATGACCGATCTGTACCGAGGCGCTCAGAGCGGTGCCTGCGGTCAGCGAGATGTTGCCGGTCGAACGGACCGAGATCGCACCCGTCACATTGGGGGCAGTGGCCGATCCGGTGGACACGTTGTAGCCCAGTTGGGCAAAGCCCAGGAATGAGGTCGGGTCGTTGCTGCCACGCAGTGTCAGATCGCCGGAATAAACCCGCGTCGCGCCAGCACGCGAACCGACGTCCACACCAGAGAGCTGCGTGGTATCGCCGATGAGCAAAGTGCCGGTCGCCGCGAACAGGCCGCCGCTATAGCTGTAGACAGCGAGGGTACTCTGACCGAACAAGGTTTGCGTCGCCAAGGCGGCACTGTCGAACGGCGCTGGGTCGAAGACGGAGGTGCTGGAGCTGCCATCCCAGCCGGCAACCAGGTTGATGTCCCCGGTTCCCGCGTTCTGGATCGAGGCATGGACGACGAGATCACCTTCAGCGAGAAAGGTCAGGTTGAAGCGCGAGGTATAGCTGAGCCCGTTGGTGACCACGATCGTACCAGCACCGAGACCCGCGCCAGAGGTTTCGATGATCACATCCTGCGTCCGCAATAACGTCAGGATGCCGGTGGTCGAAAGAACCGTGGCTCCGCCCAGCAAGGCGGTGCCGTTGGTGACCTCGAAGTTGACCGGGTCGATCAGCAAAGTACCGCCGCCGGTGTCGACCGTGCCAGTAAAGTTGATCCACGGGCCGGACACCTCGGCAAAGCCGCCCGATCCGGCGGTTCCATTGCCCAAGGCCAGGATGTCGCCGGTGAAACTGGTCTGCCCCGCCGACGTCACGATGACCGAGCCGCCCTTGCTGCCGGAGGCGTCCAGATGACCCGAAACATCGACGTCGCCGCCGCTGACCGCGATCTTGCCGCCGGAGCCGTCGGCGTTGGTCGCCGTGACCTTCTTGTCGACCTTGACCTTGCCGGTGTCACCGGCGGTCAGAAAGACGCGGCCATCCACCTTGGCCACGCCGGTCGCGGCAATGGTGCCGCTGGTATTGCCGGCGAGCGCATAGACGTTGCCCCCATTGGCGCGCAATTCGGCCGCAGCCGCCGCGATGGTGCCGCTGTCGGTCACCGAAGTGTCCGCGCCGCCGACCCGCACGGCGAACTGGCCATCGGCCACCGAAGCGTCGCGCATCAGGATCTCACGCCCGGCCACCAGACCGACAGTGCCGTTCGGTGCGGTCACGCTGCCCTCGTTCACCACATTGCGTGCCATCAGCGACACATCGCCGCCCAGTGACGAGATGGTGCCAAGGTTCATCACATAGCTGTCACGGTCACCCGCAAAGGTGTTGTCGCCGCCGTCCAGAAAGTCGGCATTG
The DNA here is from genome assembly GCA_025357355.1 of Rhodobacterales bacterium. Classification (GTDB taxonomy): domain Bacteria; phylum Pseudomonadota; class Alphaproteobacteria; order Rhodobacterales; family Rhodobacteraceae; genus Stagnihabitans. The sequence goes on along the minus strand of JANXPK010000102.1, from coordinate 1,068 downwards.
CTGATGTCGAGGGTGGAGGCGACGAAACGCCCGCCGGTATTGACCACGCCGGTCCTGCCAAACACGATGCCGTTCTGGTTGACCAGATAGACCGACCCGGTCGCATTCAGGCTGCCGAAGATCGAAGAGACGTCATTGCCCGTCACCCGGTTCAGCGTGGCGCCGCTGCCGTTATTCACCTGAACGCCGTTGCCTGCCGCGATTGAAAAACTGCCCCAGTCGACGATGCCGTAGGCCCCGCCTTGCTGCATCAAAAGCAGGTTGGCCGACGGCTGCGAAATGGTGACGTCGCCTGCCACCACCGTGGGACTGGTGGGCAAAGGCCCGTCCGCGTGCAGCGCCCCGGGCAGAAGGCTGCAGCTGGTCAACATCGTCGCCCAAAACATCTTCGTGGTCATGGTGTTACCTCGTCCGTTCAAGACAGGCGCAGTCATCAAATGTAGAACCTGCGGCAGAGCCGCCAATAAGGTGCGCGGTCAATCGCCCGCGACCGGAAAGCTTCACGCACGCAGGGCGGACCGGCCGGGTCATGGCGCAGGCACCTTCAGGGCGGCCCAGGCATCGCCAAAGCCGGTCATCGTCACCGGAACGACGATCTTTTTGGATCCGGCAAAGGCGGTGAAGGTGACATTGGTGGTCTTGCTTTGCTGCAGCGTCGCAATGGCGGGCGCTGTCAGCGCCCCGTCGGCAAGGCAGCCTGCCGTTGTGCAGGCAAAATAGCTTGCCTGCAACAGTTCGGTCTGCGGCTTGGGTGTAGCGGCGGCATCAGAAGCGGAATCGACGCTGACCACCACCGGCGCGCGCAGGGCGACATCGCCCGGCACTTGCAGGACCATGCGAACCGCCGTCTCGCCGGGCGGCACCCCGATGGCGATGTCGAGGATCGGATGCAACTGGCCGTCATTGCCCTTGAGGTTCAGCCGCGTCGTCATCTGGCAGAATTTCTGCGCGGGACCCGAGCCATCGGCGGGAGCCTGCATCGCGCAGGTCACCGTCCAGTTGCCATAGGTGGCCGAGGTGCTGCTGGGCTGGGCGGTATCCGCCATCGCGGGCAGCGCGCCCAGCACC
>JANXPK010000062.1 GCA_025357355.1 Rhodobacterales bacterium | reverse complement strand
GCGCGTCCCCTTCTTCACCCTCCTGCCCGACCCAATCCCCCTTGCCTTGCGCCTGGGCGCTGGGGCAATCGGACCGATAAAGGCTCCCCCGGAGCCTTTATCAGACGGTCCTCTGGGTTTCGGATGGTGGTGGCTGGTCTGACGCCTAGATGCCCCACTGCCTTCTCCCCGATTTCACCGCCCCATCTTGCCCCGCCTGCCGCTTTCGTCATAGACAGGCGCGACCTTTAACCGGAGCCTGCCATGGCCAGCGATGACGACGTCAAAACCAAGAAAGCCTCCAAAGCGCAGACCTCGATGCTGGTCTGGGTGCTGATGGCGATGCTGGTCACCGGGCTTGGCGGCTTTGGGGTTACCAACTTTGGCCGCTCGGTCACCGCCATCGGCTCGGTCGGCTCGCAAGAGATTGATGTGACAACCTACGCCCGCGCCTTGCGCAATCAGATCAACGCCCTGTCCAAGCAGTTCGGCCAGCAACTGACGCTGAAAGAGGCGCAGATCTTCGGCATCGACCGCCAAGTTCTGGCGGCGCTGATTGCCAATGCCGCGCTCGATAACGAGGCGCAGCGGCTGGGCCTGTCGGTGGGCGATCTGACGGTGGCGCAGCGCGTGGCCACCGACAAGGCGTTTCAGGATGTCACCGGCAAGTTCAGCGCCGAGACCTACAAGCAGATCCTCGATCAGGCCCGCCTGACCGTCAAGGACTACGAGACCGGCCTGCGCCACGACATCGCCCGCTCGGTTCTGCAGGCCGCCGTGGTGGGCGGTGCGGTGGCCCCGGCGCCGCTGACCGACACGCTTCTGGCCTATTCCGGCGAAAAGCGCGCCTTCTCGCTTCTGACCCTGACCGAGGCCAGCCTGGCTGCCAAACTGCCGGTGCCGACCGAGGATGACCTCAAGGCATTCTACCAGGCCCATATCGCCGATTTTACCCGGCCCGAGGCCAAGCACATTACCTATGTCGCCCTGCAGCCTGAAGACCTTGCGGCCAGCATGAAGGTGGACGAGGCTTCGATCCAGAAGCTCTATGACAGCCGGTCGGCCGACTACAATGTGCCCGAAAAGCGTCTGGTTGAGCGGCTGGTCTATCCCTCTGACGCCGCCGCCGCCGCCGCCAAGGCCAAGTTCGATGCCGGCACGCCGTTCGAGACGCTTGTGGCCGACCGCGGCCTGGCTCTGACCGATATCGACCTTGGCGACGTGACCAAAGCCGACCTCGGCAAGGCGGGCGACGCGGTCTTTGCGCTGACCGCCCCCGGTGTCGTCGGTCCCTTGCCGTCGGACCTTGGGCCCGCTCTTTACCGCATGAACGCCATCCTGCCCGCTCAGGCGACCACGCTCGCCGATATTCACGACAAGTTGAAGGCTGAATTGCAGACCACTGCTGCCGTCAAGGCCATCGCGGACAAGGCCTCGGCCATCGACGACGCCCTGGCAGGCGGGGCGAAGCTTGAGGATCTGGTCAAGGATCAGGGCATGAAGCTCGCCACCCTCGACTATGTCACCGGCGCTGACGACAACGACCCCATCGCCGCCGACAAGGCCTTTGCCGCCGCCGCCGACAAGGCCAAGGCCGGCGACTATTCCGAAACCGTGGCGCTGACCGGCGGCGGGCTGATGGCGCTGCGGCTGGACAGCACGCTGCCGCCGACGCCGGTGCCCTACGACAAGGCGCATGACAAGGTTGCCGCCGCCTTGCATGCCGATGCCCGGGCCAAGGCGCTGAAGGCGCAAGCCGATGCGGCACAGGCCGCCATCAAGTCCGGGGCGACTTTGGAGGCGCAGGGCGTGGTCGACGTCGTGCCCGCCATCACCCGCGACGCCACCCCGCAAGGCATGGCGCCGGACGTGGTCGCCACCGCCTTCACGATGAAGGCGGGCGAAGTGCAGTTGGTACAATCGAAGGACTTCACCGGCCTGATCCGGCTGGACAGCATCCTTCCGGTCGATCCCAAGGCCCCGGATGCGCAGAAGACCCACGACAAATTGGCCGCCCAGACCGAACAGTCGATCGCGCAGGACACCTACGATCTCTTCACCGCCGCGATGACGGCGCAAGGCGGGCTGACCATTGATCAGGCCACCATCAAGTCCGTTCAGTCGCAGATGAACTGATGACCCTGCAACCCAGCTTCGAGGCATTCGAGCGCGACTGGACGCAGGGCCGCAACGCCCTTGTCTATGCCCGTCTCGCCGCTGACCTCGACACGCCGGTCTCGCTGATGGCCAGGCTGGGCGCGGCGCGGCCCGACACGTTCATGCTGGAATCTGTGACGGGCGGCGAGGTGCGGGGCCGCTATTCGGTGGTTGGCATGAAGCCCGATCTGGTGTGGCAGTGCCATGGGCTGCAATCCTCGATCAACCGCGAGGCGCGCTTTGATGCGGCCGCCTTCCGCGCCCAACCCGGAGCGCCCTTGGCCAACTTGCGCGCCCTGATCGCCGAATGCCGGGTTGATCTGCCACAGGGGATGCCCGCCGTTGCCGCCGGTCTTTTCGGCTATCTCGGCTATGACATGATCCGCCTCGTCGAACACCTGCCGCATGTGAACCCCGATCCCCTGGGCCTGCCCGATGCCGTGCTGCTGCGCCCTTCGGTCGTGGCCGTGCTCGACGGCGTCAAGGGCGAGGTGACCGTGGTCGCCCCCGCCTGGGCCGCCTCGGGCCTTTCCGCCCGTGCCGCCTATGCGCAAGCCGCCGAACGGGTGATGGACGCCCTGCGCGACCTTGACCGCGCCCCGCCCGCCCAGCGCGACCTGGGTGACGCCGCCCCGGTGGGCGAGGCCGTGTCGAATTTTTCGCACGCCGCCTACAAGGACGCTGTGGAAAGGGCCCGCGACTACATCCGCGCCGGGGATATCTTTCAGGTCGTCCCGTCGCAACGCTGGACGCAAGCCTTCACCCTGCCGCCCTTCGCCTTCTACCGCTCTCTGCGCCGCACCAACCCCTCGCCCTTCATGTTCTTCTTCAACTTCGGCCCGTTTCAGGTCATCGGCGCCAGCCCCGAAATCCTCGTCCGCCTGCGCGACGGCACCGTCACCGTCCGCCCGATCGCCGGAACCCGCAAGCGCGGCGCCACCCCCGAAGAGGACCGTGCGCTGGAGGCCGACCTTCTGGCCGACCCCAAGGAACTGGCCGAGCACCTGATGCTTCTGGACCTTGGCCGCAACGATGTCGGCCGCGTGGCAAAGGTCGGCACCGTGCATCCGACCGAGAAATTCATCGTCGAGCGCTATTCCCACGTCATGCACATCGTGTCGAACGTGGTGGGCGAAATCGCCGAGGGCGAGGACGCACTGTCCGCCCTGTTGGCCGGAATGCCCGCCGGAACGGTGTCGGGGGCTCCCAAGGTCCGGGCGATGGAGATCATCGACGAGCTCGAGCCCGAAAAGCGCGGCGTCTACGGCGGCGGCATCGGCTATTTCGCCTGCAATGGCGAGATGGACTTCTGCATAGCTTTGCGCACCGCCGTCCTGAAGGACGAAAAGCTTTACATCCAGGCTGGGGGAGGGGTGGTCTACGATAGCGACCCCGAGGCGGAGTATCAGGAAACCGTCAACAAGTCCAAAGCCTTGCGCCGCGCGGCAGAGGATGCCGGAACCTTTGCACGGCGCGGGAATTTCTAGAGCGAGATGATTCTAGATCGACCCAAACCGGATCTTCTTGCTGCCCGGTGACAAGCGCAGCGCCGGGCAATGCCCGACCGCCCCCTCGGCGGGCATTGCCGACCGTCGTCACGAAGCTTGCCGGTTGGATATCCGCACCATAAAGCTTGGACTTCCACCGATTGATGCCCACCCGGCGGTCTGGCATCGGCCTCCGACAGCTCAGGTTGAGAGGATGCAAGGCCGCAGCGACCTTCCGTCGGGCAATGTCGCGCGATTCCGTCCAGAGTTACACCGCTCTAAAATGGCCGCCGCAATCCACGCCAGCGTCAGGTCCTGCCTTCAGGCGCACGACCACCAAAACCACGGTGCGCCTGAAGGCACACCCTACGCAATCCTTGCCAATGGGTTAATTCCTGGAACTCTACCCCTTGATATCCCACACACTTAAAAACCGTCCAGCTCTGGACACCCTTCATCGCCCCAGAACCGCCGTCAGCGGCGCCAGCGCCACGGTTGCGGCCTTGCCTTCCACCGTCCACTCCAGAATCGCGGCCACCGTGTCGGGCTTGGTGTCGCCGATCACGACCACCTGGCCCTCTTGCGCCGCCTTGAACGCCGCCCGGTCGAGGTAGCGGCGGATGACCTCTTTGGCCTCGCCCTCACCGTCCAACCGCCGAAAGATCACCGCCGAAGGCACGCCCTCGCGGTGGGCAATCTGGTCAGCGGCGTTCAAGCCGCGGTCATAGGTCACGAGGCCGCGCCCCTCGTCCTTGATGACTGGCAGCACCAGCGTCGCCAGCGGGCGGGCATCCTGAAAGCCGCCAATGTCCTGATCAATGACTGCGACACTTTCGGGCAAAATCCCTGACAGGGTCTGGAACGTCGTCGCCAGATCCTCGGCTGTTGCACCCGGCGGGATGCCATCGGCCAGCATCACCACCTCTTGCCCGGCGGCGCGGTAGGCGGCACTTGCGGCCTTGGCATCGGGCGCCAGCGGGTCGACGACAAAGCTGACCGGGAAGGGCAGCTTGGCCAACTCATCCCGGCTCATCCCGGCGCTGCCGACGTCGCGCAACAGGAACACAAACAGCGGTTTGCCTTTGGCGCCGTTAAACTTGCGGGCGAATCGCGCCACCGGCGTGGCCGCCGGAGCGGGCGCTGCCTCAGGCTTCGGTGCGACGCCGACCTGCGGCAACTGGTCCAGCTTCACCCCTGGGATTGTCTTGTTCAGAATGGAGGTGGGCAACGTGCTAGCCAGCGGTTTGACCGGCGGCAGGGTCGGCTGATTGCTCTGGATCGTGCTCGCCGGGCTTTCCTTGGGCGGAGTGTCCGCGGCCGGTTGCGGGACTGGCGCCGGGGCGGGCAGCGTCGCATCCGGCTCAGCTGCCGGGGTGATCTGCGGCAACCGCGAAGGCTCGCTTTGGCCTGCCGGTTGGCCCGGCACCAGCAGCGCATCTTTCGCCCCGTCGGGGGCGGTCGGCGCGGCGTCCGGTTGCGGTGCTTTTGCTTCGGGCGCAGGCATGGTCAAAGCCTGATCGAGACCGGTCAAGGACGGCGCCGCCTCGGCCGGAGCAGGAGCCGCCGGTCCCGCGCCCAAGCCGCCGGTCTTCAGGTCCTTTGGAGCCACCGCCGCCTGATCCACCGCTGCCTTGTCCGCCGCCGCCTTGTCCGCCG
>JANXPK010000032.1 GCA_025357355.1 Rhodobacterales bacterium | reverse complement strand
TGTCCATCGCAACATCCTATGCCCCATGGGCGCTGGGTGTTGCACTTGATGTTTGAGTCTAAGCAGCCCGAGGTCCGCGCTCGCACCTGCGCCAACTACAAAGACACATTTCTTACTTATCACGTCAAAACCTCTTGCCCATGGACCGCTGGTGGTAGGTCCAACATAGGCAGGACACAAGCCCCGGACAAATCCTTTTGAACTGGTTGACGAAAGAACCTAACTACGAGTAATCGCACCACAAAAAACTAGTCCGACTTGCGGACCGAAACGGGTCCTGCGCAGCTTCCGGCCCCAGACCCGCCGCTTTGCCCGTTGCCCAATCGCCGCCTTTCGCATAAACGCTCCCCAACCCCTTCCCCGGAGCTCCCTCATGGCCGCCTATCAATATGTCTACCACATGGACAACGTCTCCAAGACCTATCCGGGCGGCAAGAAGTGCTTCGAGAATATCAAGCTCAACTTCCTGCCCGGGGTGAAGATCGGTGTGGTCGGCGTCAACGGCTCGGGCAAATCCACCCTGCTGCGCATCATGGCCGGTATCGACGCCGATTTTCAGGGCGAGGCCTGGGCTGCCAAGGGCGTCAAGGTCGGCTACCTCGCGCAGGAACCGCAACTGGACCCCACTTTGGATGTGCGCGGCAATGTCATGCTGGGTCTGTACAAGAAGACCGCCATCCTCGACCGCTATAACGAACTCGCCATGAACTACTCTGACGAGACGGCGGACGAGATGGCCGCGTTGCAAGACCAGATCGACGCCGCCAACCTGTGGGATCTGGACAGTCAGGTCGATGTCGCGATGGAGGCCCTGCGCTGCCCGCCCGACACCGCCGATGTCACCACCCTGTCGGGGGGGGAGCGTCGCCGCGTCGCCCTGTGCCAGCTGCTCTTGGAAGCGCCCGAGATGCTGCTTTTGGACGAACCCACCAACCACCTCGACGCCGAAAGCATCGCCTGGCTGCAAAAGCACCTGATCGAATATACCGGCACCATCCTCATCGTCACCCACGACCGCTATTTCCTTGACGACATCACCGGCTGGATTCTGGAACTGGACCGTGGCCGTGGCATCCCCTACGAAGGCAACTACACCGCCTGGCTGGAACAAAAGGCCAAGCGTCTGATCCAGGAAGCCCGCGAGGACAAGTCGCGTCAGAAGGTCATGGAAAAGGAACTGGAATGGATCCGCGCCGGGGCCAAGGCGCGGCAAGCCAAGCAGAAAGCCCGGATCAACAAGTACAACGAGATGGCCTCCAAATCCGTCCGCGAGCGGGTGTCCGGCGCCCAGATCATCATCCCCAACGGCGAACGGCTGGGCGGCAAGGTGATCGACGTGCAGGGTCTGAAGAAGCACATGGGCGACCGCCTGCTGATCGAGAACCTCAGCTTCACCGTCCCTCCCGGCGCCATCGTCG
>JANXPK010000012.1 GCA_025357355.1 Rhodobacterales bacterium | reverse complement strand
GGTGCTGTGCAACTTTGCGGCGACCAAGTATTTTGCGTTGAAGATTGCAAAAGCCGGATCGCAATGACGGACCCAAAGGTCGAAGCCGCAGAAAAGCGGGCGGTGCTGGTTTCGCCAAGGCTGGTTCTTTGGATTGCACTTGGTTTGGCCGCCATTGTCGTGCTTGCCGCACTTTACGCGCGTGATCGCGGCCTCGAAATCACGGACGAGGCTTATTATCTGTTGTCGGCCAGCCAGCCGGAGAACATCAAAGCCTATATCAGTCCGCAGCATTGGATTCTGTCGCCGCTTTGGGCGATCAGCGGCGACCTTGCAAGCTTTCGTCTGATCGGGCTTGGCGCCCTGCTTGGGGGGTGCGCGCTGCTGAGTTCGGGAGTTGCGGTCGCGATCACTGGCGGTGACAGGCGGCCAGCGGTTCAGGATTTCGGGCTGATTTTCGCCCTTAGCCTGCCGGGTGCCTTGCTGTATCTGACAACGATCAATTTGTCGCCCAGCTATAATTTGATGGCATCCGCAGCCAGTTACGCTGCAATCGGCCTAAGCCTTCTTGCGGCGACAAGGCAAGACAAGGCATCCGCGATCGGGTTTGCGTTGATGGCCGGCCTGATGGTTACCATCGAATTCGCCAGCAAACCCAGTTCCGGGGCCAGTACTTTCCTGCTGCTCGGGCTTTTCTATGTGGCGAAGTCGAAGAGCTTGCAAAGGACTTTCGCGCTTTGGATCGTTACAGGGTTCGGGCTTGCCGCCAGCCTTGGCGGGCTTGCGATCATGCAAGGGCCTTTGGCACAGACAGCACACGCGATGGCCGCCGGTTTTGCATTGTTTCGTGTGGTGCAGAGTGAGCCGATCTTGCTGCGCCTGCTGCGCTATGGGCAGGAATACCTGCGCTATTTGTTTGGTGCTTTGGTATTCTTCCTTCCGGCCATCGCGGTGTTGTGCTTTGCAGTTTACCGCCAATCCAGGCGAGGACTTGGATTCTGGTTCTTGGTGATGCTGGCAAGTATTTGGCTTGGCAGGCACTATCTTGGTGGTTCCAACTATGGGGCGACGGAAGATTTTGTCAGGCAGATCAACGCTTTGCTGGTGATGCTTTTGGTGGCCATCGGCGTGTCTGCCGGATCCGCGACACCCGAAACCCGCCGTTGGCTGCTGATTGCGGGGCTGTTTCTGGCGCCTTACAGCGTCGCCGTCGGAACTGGAAATGCCATTTATACTCAGGTCATTGATACGGCGGCACCCTGGGGTGCGTTGATGGCTGCTTTGGCAATCCTGCGCCGCAATAGCCTGGCAGGGGCGGTCACAGGCTTACTGGCGCTAATGTTTGCCGCGACGCTTTCAAGTCAGATTGTCAGCAGCCTGTTTCGCCCATCGTACCATCTGAGCAGCGCCTTGGTCGCGCAAACTGTCCAAACCGATGCTGGCATCTTTGGTCGGGTGTGGGTGGACGATGCAACCGCCACTTTTGTGACAGACGTCAAACAGGCGGCCGAAACCTGCGGCATTGCGCCCGGTGCGACCTACCTTGGCCTGTACAACAACCCGGGCCTGGCGTTGATCTTGCGGGCAAGGACCGTCACCTCGCCATGGATCACCAACGCGGCGCAGGCCGAGCTTTTGTTGCCTGCAGAGGTTGTGACGGGCCTGCACAATGTCGTGGTTGCCCGCAGCCGCGACGTCAGCGGCAGTTGGCCGGTTTTGCCCGCATCCCTTGCCAGGCTTGAAACCGAGTTCCGCTTTTGCGGCGGCGCGACATACCCTTATGGCGACCAAGAGATGCAAATCTGGTTCAGGCCCGGCTAGACTGGCGGCATTACGACCGGACCTTCCCTCCGACAATGGCCCGATAGCGCGCTGTAGAAAGACGAATGAATGCCTTTGAATTTGCCCGGCACCGATGCCGCCGACCCGATCAAGACTCTTTCTTACACATTGGTCGACGGTATCAAATGCTATAGCCCCGACATGGCCAATGACTATTCGGATTACCCGGACAGCGGATTTGACGTGACCGAACAGAATTCGACCAAGAGTTTCTGGGTCAGTTCGCGCAATCGGCTGTTTTCCGGCCTGCTTCGGCGCTGTCTGAACCAATCGGTCCAAAAGCGGATTCTTGAAATCGGCTGCGGCACCGGCGACCTGCTGCAAACGCTTGTGACCTCGGGCGACTTTGATGCAACGGGTTCAGAAATCTATCTCAAAGGGCTGCGCTATTGCAAAGCCCGTCTTCCGACGGTCGAATTCGTGCAGTTTGACGCCAGTGAAGGCATCATCGATGCAAGGTTTGACGTCATTGCCGCCTTTGATGTGTTGGAGCATA
>JANXPK010000010.1 GCA_025357355.1 Rhodobacterales bacterium | reverse complement strand
GCCGCCGCCAAGGCCGCCTACGCGGCCGCTGGCCTTCCGATTGTCTTTTCGGTCCTTGCCAGCCGCGAGGCAGTCAGCGCGGCCCATGTCATGCCCCCGCCCTACGTCGTCAAGCCTAACAACGAAGGCTCCTCTGTCGGCGTCTATATCGTCCGCGAGGGCTCCAACGCGCTTCGTCTGGCTTCGACCATGCCTGAAACCGTCATGGTCGAGGCCTACGCCCCAGGCCGTGAACTGACCGTGACCGTCATGGGTGACCGCGCCTTGGGCGTCACGGATATCATCACTGCGGGATGGTACGATTTTGACGCCAAATACAAGCCTGGCGGCAGCCGCCATGTGCTGCCGGCTGATCTGCCCGCCGACATCACCGAAGCCTGTTTTGACTTCGCTTTGCGCGCCCACCATGCACTGGGCTGCCGCGGCCTCAGCCGCACCGATTTCCGTTGGGACGAGACGCAAGGGCCTAAAGGTTTGATTTTGTTGGAGACCAACACGCAACCGGGCATGACGCCCACCTCGCTCGCCCCAGAACAGGCTGCCTATTGCGGCATCTCTTTTCCGGAGCTTTGCGCCTGGATCGTGGAGGACGCCTCATGCAATCGCTAGGCCGCGCCTTGCCCTTGCGCCGCGACCCCGCGCCCAGCCGCTGGGCCTATCGGATGCAGCGCCTTTGGCTGACGCCGGTGTTCCGTGTCACGATGCGTGTTGGCATTCCGGCCTTTGTCGTGGTGTTCTCGATTGGCGTCTATCTGTCGGACCAGACTCGCCGTGACAGCTTCGTGGCGAATTTTACCGCAATCAAGACTGGGGTTGAACAGCGGCCGGAATTCATGGTGGGCCTGCTCGCTATCAATGGCGCATCGCCCGCTCTGGCCGATGCCGTGCGTGCCAAGGTCGATCTGCGTCTGCCGATGTCGCGTTTTGACCTTGATCTGGCTGATCTGCAGTCCAAAGCTGAAAGCCTCGATGCGGTGGCCAATGCCGAGGTGAAGGTCGGGGCCGCCGGTGTCTTGCAAATCACTATTACCGAGCGGGAGCCGGCCTTTGTCTGGCGCGCCGAGGCGGGTCTGGTGCTGCTGGACGCCAGCGGCCACCGGATTGCGGGCCTGACCGGCCGCGCCGACCGGCCCGATTTGCCCTTGATTGCGGGCGAAGGGGCGGATCGGTCGGTTGCTGAAGCGGCCACGATCCTGCGGGCTTCAGGTCCGCTGATGCCTCGGGTGCGGGGTCTGGTGCGGATCAGTGACCGTCGCTGGAATCTGGTCCTGGACCGGGACCAGACCGTGCTTTTGCCTGCTGATCATCCGACCGGGGCCCTCGACGGCCTCATCGCGCTCAACCAGGCCGAAGACCTGCTCGCCCGCGACTTGACCACCATCGACTTGCGCAACGAACACCGACCTGTATTGCGCCTGGCACCCTTCGCTCTTCAGGAATTGCGTCGCGCTCAGGGCATTACCCCAACGGAGTCAAAGACATGACCGATCTCTATCAGTCTCAGCGTGCCATGCGGAACATGCGGCGTGCGGCCATGCAGCGCGGTGTGATTGCCATTCTGGATGTCGGCACCTCGAAGATCGCCTGTCTTATCATCCGCTTTGACGGGTTGGAGGAAACCCGTGAAACCGATGGTGTGGGCTCGATGGCGGGTCAATCGAATTTTCGGGTGATCGGGGCAGCCACAACCAAATCGCGTGGGGTGCGGTTCGGCGAAATCTCGGTGATGAATGAAACCGAACGCGCCATTCGCACGGCGGTTCAGGCGGCGCAAAAGATGGCCAATGTCCGGGTCGATCATGTCATCGCCTGTTTTTCTGGGGCCGAGCCGCGCAGCTATGGCTTGGCCGGAGAGTTGGAATTGCAGGACGCCGTTGTAACCGAACAGGACGTTGCGCGGGTTCTTGCCGCCTGCGACGTGCCCGACATCGGCGAAGGTCGCGAGGTGATCCACGCCCAGCCCGTGAACTTTGCTCTCGACCATCGCACTGGTCTTGGTGACCCGCGTAACCAGATCGGCAACCGGCTTGCTTGTGATCTGCACCTTCTGAGTGTCGAGGCGACGGTGGTGCAGAACCTGATGTATTGCATCAAACGCTGCGACCTTGACCTCGCTGGCATCGCTTCGTCCGCCTATGTCTCGGGCATTGCAAGTTTAGTCGAGGATGAACAGGAACTGGGTGCTGCCTGCATCGACATGGGCGGCGGCTCGACCGGCATCTCCATCTTCATGAAAAAGCACATGATTTTCGCCGATAGCGTGCGACTTGGCGGCGATCACGTCACATCTGACATTGCCAAGGGACTGCAAGTGCCGGTTACCGTGGCCGAACGGATCAAGACCAAGCACGGTGGCGTGCACGCGACCGGCATGGATGACCGCGAGATGATCGAGATCGGTGGCGACAGCGGCGATTGGGACAAGGATCGTCGCCAGATCAGCCGGACCGAACTGATTGGCATCATCCGCCCCCGCATCGAAGAAATCCTCGAGGATGTTCGCATGCGTCTTGATGCAGCCGGATTTGACCATTTGCCCAGCCAGCAGATTGTGCTGACCGGTGGTGGCAGCCAGATCCCCGGGCTTGACGGCCTGGCCAGTCGCATCCTTGGCCAGCGCGTCCGGATGGGGCGTCCCTTGCGTGTTCAGGGCCTGCCACAAGCC
>JANXPK010000858.1 GCA_025357355.1 Rhodobacterales bacterium | reverse complement strand
CGATCCGTCGCAAGGGTGCCACGATGGATTTCGACACGATCTCGGCCGAGGTGCAGCCAGCGGTTACCAAGGCCGAATTGGCCAAGGCCAAGCGTGCGGCCGAAGAGGCGGCAATGGCGTTGAAGCTGATGGCGATTGCCGAAGAGCGCAACATTTCCCGCAAGGCGGCGATGCGGCAGACGACGCCGATGCACCATTCGGCTTTGCAGGCGCAGGGGATCTGGGTGATGATCGGCACCTTTATCTGGGCATTTGGCGACATTCCGGTTGAACTGATGAAATGTGGAGCGGTGCCATGCTGATCCTTGAATGCCCCTATTGCGGTGTCAAAGCCGATGAGACCGAGCTTGCGCCGGGTTACGAGGCGCATCTGAAACGCTACGGTCCAGGGTCCGCAGATGACGCGTTCGAGGCCTACATGTTCGCGCGCAAGAACCCCAAGGGCGTGCATTTCGAGCGTTGGCGCCATGCCTATGGCTGCGGCAAGTGGTTTCTGGCCGCGCGCGATACCGCGACATTGGAGGTGTTCGGGACCTATCCCGCGCAATCCTTGGGTCCGCCGCCCGAGCTGGTGGCGAAGATCAAGGCCAGACGACCGGACTGGAAGGGGTACTAGATGAGTACGCGTTTGAGCAAAGGCGGGCGGCTGATCGACCGCTCCGCTGCGCAGGACTTCACGTTCAACGGCAAAACGATGCGCGGCTTTGCTGGCGACACGCTGGCCTCGGCTCTGCTGGCCAACGATCAGGTTCTGGTGGGACGGTCATTCAAGTATCACCGCCCGCGCGGCATGGTGGCGAGCGGGGCAGAGGAGCCCAATGCGCTGGTCAATCTTGGCGCGGGCGGGCGGTTTGAGCCGAACCAGCGGGCGACAACGACGGAGCTTTTTGGCGGCATGCATGCAGCCAGCCAGAACCACTGGCCGTCGTTGGACCTGGACGTGGGCGTGGTGAACAACTGGCTGAGCCGCTTTCTGCCCGGCGGGTTCTACTACAAGACCTTCATGTATCCGCGCGCCGCGTGGAAGCATCTGTTCGAGCCCTTCATCCGCCGGTCGGCGGGACTGGGCAAACCGCCGTCGGAGAAAGATGCGGACCGCTATGAGCACGCCTATGCCTTTTGTGACCTACTGGTCGCAGGCGGCGGTGTTGCGGGGCTGGAGGCGGGTCTGGTCGCGGCCAAGGCAGGGTCGCGGGTGATCGTGCTGGAACAGACGCCGCAATGGGGCGGGCGGGCGCTGGTTGACGGTGATGATGCGTTGAGAGATTGGGTAAAGACCACCGTTGAAACCCTTGGGAAGATGGATAATGTCCACGTGCGGACGCGCTGCATGGTGGCGGGAGTCTATGACCATGGCTATGTGCTGGCGGATGAAAAGGTCGCCGACCACAGCCCTGGAGATGGGCGGCCGAAGCATCGGCTGTGGCGCATTCGGGCGGGCCGGATCGTGGCGGCGACAGGGGCGATCGAGCGGCCCTTGTCCTTTGCGGGCAACGACGTGCCGGGTGTGATGCTGGCGTCGGCGGTGCGGGATTACGTGGTGAACTTCGGTGTCAGTCCGGGCGACCGCACCGTGGTGGTGACCAACAACGACGACGCGTACCATACCGCGATTGCCTTGCATGATGCCGGGTTGGCGGTGCCTTGCATCATCGATGCACGGGCAAAGGCCGACGGTGAATTGCCGTCAAGGGCGCGGGCTTTGGGCATTCGGGTCGAGACCGGCAAGGCAATTGCTTCGGTGAAGGGCGGCAAACGGGTCAGGGCTGTGACGCTGTGCTTGCAAGCCGGTGAGGGGGCCGCGCTGGAAGAGATCGCTTGCGAAGCGGTTGCCATGTCGGGCGGTTGGTCGCCGGTGGTGCATCTGTGGAGCCATTGCGGCGGCAAGTTGGTCTGGGATGCGACGCAGGGCCACTTCCGCCCCGACACACAGCGCCCGCCAACGGGCCATGATGGTGCCGCCATGGTCGATTGTGTCGGTGCTGCCAACGGCGATTTCAGCCCGGCGATGGAGCCGGTCTGGCTGATGCCGCAGGGGGCGGGGATCAAACTGCGGTCCAAGATGTGGCTGGATTATCAGAATGACGTGAAGGTGTCGGACGTGCAACTGGCGGCGCGCGAGGGCTATGAGAGTGTCGAGCACACCAAGCGTTACACGACGCTGGGCATGGCGACCGATCAGGGCAAGCTTTCCAACATCAACGGTCTTGCGGTGTTGGCAGGGGCGCTGAATGCGCCAATCCCGGCGGTGGGGACGACGACATTCCGCCCACCCTATACTCCCGTGACCTTTGGTGCGCTGGCGGGTGAAAGCCGGGGCGAGATCTTTCAGCCGCTGCGACGCTCGCCGATCCATGGCTGGCACGAGGCCCATGGCGCCTATTTCGAGCCGGTGGGATTGTGGCGCCGGCCCTATTGCTTCCCGGTTCCGGGCGAGACGCACCAGCAGGCCATTGAGCGCGAGATCAACACCGTGCGCGGCAATGTCGGGCTGCTTGACGCCTCGACGCTGGGTAAGCTGATCGTCAAGGGGCCGGATGCGGGGCGGTTTCTGGACATGCTTTACACGGGGGTGATGAGCACCCTGCCGGTGGGCAAATGCCGCTATGGCCTGATGTGCAACGAGAACGGCTTTCTTTCCGACGACGGCGTCGTGGTGCGGCTGGACGAGGAGACCTGGCTTTGCCACACCACGACCGGCGGTGCTGACCGCATTCATGGGCACATGGAGGACTGGCTGCAGTGCGAATGGTGGGACTGGCAGGTTTATACCGTCAATGTCACCGAACAATTCGCCCAGATCGCGGTTGCGGGGCCCAAGGCCCGTGTCTTGCTGGAAAAGCTGGGCGGGATGGATGTTTCCGCAGGCGCGCTGCCGTTCATGAGCTTTGCTGACGGGGCGCTTGGTAACCTGCCGGTCCGGGTCTACCGGATCAGCTTTTCGGGTGAGCTTAGCTATGAAATCGCAGTGCCTGCCTCGCTGGGGCTGGCGCTGTGGGATAAGCTGGTCGCGGCGGGGGCGGACCTGGGCGTGATGCCCTATGGGACCGAGGCGATGCACGTGATGCGGGCCGAGAAGGGCTTTGTCATGATCGGGGATGAGACCGACGGCACGGTCATTCCGCAGGACCTGAACCTCGGCTGGGCGATCTCGAAGA
>JANXPK010000267.1 GCA_025357355.1 Rhodobacterales bacterium | reverse complement strand
TGCAGCTCGACCTATGTCCGGCCAACCTGCGTGGTGCGCCTTAAGATTGCCCTAACGTCTAAAATCCATCCGGAAATCAGCGATCTCTGCGCAAGAGGATGACTTCGATCCGATTGTTGCGCACGGCCGAAGGGTCCGCCGTCACCGGTTTGCGGTCGGCATGCCCACTGACCCGCGACAATCGCTGATCCGGCGTTCCGACCGATTCGAGCAGCGTCCGCACCGCCTGCGCCCGTGCCGACGACAGATCCCAGACGGGGTTGTTGACCAGCATCACCGGGTAGGACCGCACATAGCCGTCGACCGCGATGCTGTTTTCGGCAGCCTCGACCACCTGGGACACCAGGGTCGAGATATCCGTCAAGGTCCTGGTTGGTGTCGCCGTGTCGGCTTCAAACAGCGGCGCGCCGTCAAGGTCGAAGACCTCGATTACCAGACCCTCGTCGGTGACTTTGGTCACGACATGCGCCAAAAGCGCCTGCATGGTCATGCTTTCGCCGCCCTTGCCCTCAAGCACACTTTGCAGCTTCTTCAACTGGCTGTCTTCCGCAGCCGTCGCATCACTGGCTTTGGCACCACCGGCCCCGCCAGCCTTTTGATCGCTGCCCTGCGTGGTTGCGGCCATGCCGGTACCGGTGCGAACCAACGTGTTGTCCGAAAACATCGAGTCGCCGCCAAACGCCCCTTCCCCACCGCCAGAAGCCGGGGAGATTGGAATCGTCGGGTTGAAATAATCCGCAATGCCCTTGCGTTGCTTTTCGGTTGTCGCACCCAGAAGCCACATCAGCATGAAGAAGGCCATCATGGCCGTCACAAAGTCGGCATAGGCAACTTTCCACGCCCCACCGTGGTGTCCGCCGCCGACAACTATCTTCTTCCGCTTGATGATGACCGGCGCGGCATTTGACTGCCCTGCCATCACACACCCCAAATTCACCCATCAACCGGAATACAGCAAAGCGGTGAAGCCGGCCTTAACCTGCGGTATTTTAGGGAGTTTCGGGGCGTAGGCTCCACCCGCGGACCAGCCGGGTGATGGCATGCATGCCGATCGCGGAATAGTCCGCCAGAAACTGTTGGGCCGCCCGGCGGGTCAGCCAGGATTCGACAAGCAGCGGCAGCGACCTGATCAACAGGCGGGCCGGGATGCCCCTGGCCGCTGGCCGCGTCATCAGAAAATCGCCGAACTCGGCCACCGACAGCGAGCCTTTGCCGATGATCAGCAATTCATAGCGCTGAAAAGCCTGGTTCACCCCGAAAAGCCCGGTGTTGGGAAACTGCGCCAGAACCCGCTCCAGTGCCCGCCGCTCCAGCCCCGAGGCGAGCGCGTCGCCGAACCCGGTCCCGGCACAGCCCAACAGTCGCAAATGGTCGCGCACGGCGCCGAAGACCGGCTCGGCAAGCTCGTGTTCGGCGAAAAGGTCATAGCGGGCGGTCTGATGGTCGGACGCCACCGCCTGAACGTGCGGCAACAGGCGCAACGCTGCACACAGCCATTCGGCCCTTGCAGGTGACAGGGACGGCACCACCAGCCCTTCAGGCCCGTCGAATGACGCAGGCTCAAGTCCGGTCAGGCCCAGCAGGCGTTCCAGCGCGACGATCAGTTTCGGCGCAATCCACGGGTCCGACATGCGGATGGAGACATCGCAATGCTCATCCGGCGGCATCGCCTCTACCGGCTGAACCATGACCGACAGACCCATCGCCGACAGCAACGACACGGCCTGTCGCGCCTCGTCGTTGCACAGCCGCGCGATCAGCAGGCCATAGCCCTGTTCAAGCACATTCTCGGCATATTGCATGGAAAGGCCAAACCGGCTTGACAGCATCTCGGCGGCCAATCCGACATGGCCAGAGGCGGCAAGCAACGATAGCTGCACATCCCCTTCTATCACTTGCGTCATCGGCATGGTCGTCCCTCCCGTGATCTGGTTCTTGATACGACCCTATTCTTGCGATCATTCTGTGACGGAACCGCAATTCCAGCGCAAATTTCGATCCCTGTGGCCTATATGGGGTGCAATTTACGGTTACCAGAGGGCTGGACCTCACGATTTTACAGAAATTACAACAAAACGGCGTCCGGGCTGCTGGCAGAGCGCGTCGTCTCTTGCTGGAAACATCATGATGGCCGCTTGGTCTGCAAGGCCGCTTTCGCCACCGGTGCCAGAGGACCGGCTGATGAAGGCTCCGGGGGGCCTTCATCGGTCCGATTGCC
>JANXPK010000843.1 GCA_025357355.1 Rhodobacterales bacterium | reverse complement strand
GTGTAGGGGGCGACCGGGCCGGGGTTGATCAGCGTCAGACGCGCGCCCGGCAACGGGTTCATCGCCCACATGCGCAGCGCCAGCGCATGGGCATGGCCGCCGCCCACCAGGACGACATCGGAAACCAGGGGAAGGGTCGGGTCTTGCATTGGTGGCCTCGTTTGGGCGCGGCGACCCTATCGCCCGGCAATGCGGAAGGCGAGGGGCGTTGCAAGCCGGGCGGGGCTGGTTCAAGCTTCAGCGATGACGCAAAGCCCCCGCATCCAGATCACCCAGACCCAGCGGCTGTCGCTGAACCACGGCCTGCACACGGCCATCCGCCTGCTGCGGGCCGATGCCGCCGGGCTGACCCGTTATCTGGAGGAGCAGGCGGCCGAGAACCCGCACCTGAAGCTCGACCCGCCGCCACCACCACCGCCAGGCGAATGGCTGCCCCGGTGGAGCCGGATCTTTGCCGGCGCCGACGTAGCGCAGGTTGATCAGGCTGGCCCGCCGCCCAGCCTGATCGCTCATGTGCTTTCGGTCATCGACCGCCGCATGAAGACCCCATCCGAACGCCGGATCGCACTGGCCCTGGCCGAGGCGCTGGAGCCGTCGGGTTGGGTCGGAACGCCCCTGACTACGATTGCCCGGGCGCTGTCGGTCAAGCCGCGCGAGGTCGAGGCAGTGCTGCGGCGCCTGCAAGAGATCGAGCCGGTGGGCCTGTTCGCCCGCAATCTGGCCGAATGCCTGACCCTGCAGGCGCAGGAAGAGGGCAGTCATGACGCGGTCATGGCGGTTGTGCTGGACCATCTTGATCTTTTGGCCAAGGGGGATCTGGCGCGGCTGGCGCGGCTGGCCCGCGTCGATGTGGCAGAGATTGCCCAGCGGTTCCGGCTGATCCGGGCAATGAACCCCAAGCCCGGCACCGAATTCGAGGCGATGGCGGTGCCACACCCGCGTGAGCCCGATCTGATCGCACGGCGGGCGGCGGATGGCGGTTGGGAGGTGGCGATGAACCGCTCCCGCCTGCCAGCGGTGCGGATCATCACGGCGGGCGACGGCGGAGCCGCAGCACTGGCGGCGGCGAAATCGGTGGTACGCATGGTCGAGGCGCGCAACACCACGCTGCTGCGTGTCGGGCGCGAGGTGTTGCAACGCCAAAGCCGTGCCCTGACTGGCGGGGCCGGGGCGATGGTGCCGATGACGATGGCAGAGGTGGCGGCGGGCCTCGATCTGCACGAAAGCACGGTCAGCCGGGTGGTCGCGGGCACCTCGGTCGACACGCCGCTGGGCACCTGGTGGCTCCGTGCCCTGTTCAGCGCGGGGGTCGG
>JANXPK010000834.1 GCA_025357355.1 Rhodobacterales bacterium | reverse complement strand
TCGACCCCGAAACCGGCGCCTCGAAGAACAGCACGTCCGACGGAATTTCCTCCAGCAGGCCGCGCTGCGCGTCCCGCAGCATGTAACTGTAAATCCCGCAGCGCGCCGTGGTCGGCAACATCCTGATGCCGCCGATAACTTCGCCAAACTCGTGGATCACGACCCACCGGCACGCCGGGGTGTCGTACTGGTCAAACTCCATGCCATCGGTTTCCGGCAGACGCCAGTTCAGCCGGTCGATGAAGGTCTGCTTGCGGGCCCGCAGAAAGCTGACCAACAGATCGCCGTGGACGTGCATGTTCAGAAACGACAGGACGGTAGCCTTGACATGACCAAGCCCGGCCTCAACTTCACTGGCTGTCTGATTGACAACCTTCATTGTGGGCGCAGCCCGTTTTGGCTCGGGACGCGTCACCTGCGCCGGAACCAAATCGGGAAAGGTCAGCATCGCCAAAGCCTGGTTGGATGCTGGTCTGGAGTGTTGCATCTGCTGCTCGATCTTTTTCCGTATTTAGTTCATGGCCTCTGCCGCGCGTCCATGAATTTTCTGCAAAACAACCATTTTTTTGCCCAAATTGTAGTTTTCGTGCTTTCCCGGCGACCCAGAATCGGGGCGGGATGTGGGTTCGAGATCACGGTGGCAGGACCTTTTCCCGCTGTGGTTGAGCCGAAGCGACCCGACCAAGCCGCGCGATTGTTGCCACTGTGCCGAGGTGATCCGACAAAACCGGTCCCATTGTCCGAAATGATCACATTGGCGCCGCAGTTTCGCCCGGATTCCAGACGTAATCTGGACTGTGTACGATTTGCCGCAGGTGCGTCCGGCTTGGGGTGCCCACCATGGGGCTGCAGGGCGGAGGTAAGATCATGAACACTCAGGGGTGCAGGTTTACAGATGAGAATCCTCGCAGTAGATGACGAGCCCAGCATACTGGAGCTTCTGGCCACGTTCCTTCAGGCCGAGGGCGACAACGAGATCGTGACTGCAACCTCGGGCCATCACGCCATGGCGATCATCGAGACAACCGACCGCGAGTTCGACTGCATCCTGATCGACATCCAGATGCCGGTGATGAATGGCATCACCCTGTGCGAAAACCTCCGCGCTGTGCCCGGTTATTTCCATGTCCCGATCATCATGCTGACAGCGATGTCGCAGAAGACCTATATCGAAAAGGCGTTCGCGGTTGGGGCGACCGACTACGTGACCAAACCGTTCGACTTTCTGGAGCTGAAATGCCGCCTCAAGGCCGCGGCCAAGATCGTCTATGAATACAACCGCGCCTGCGATGTGGCCGATACCGCGCGCCGCCTGATCAGCGAAAACGGCACCGAGAAAAAGCCGAACCCGGACGAGCCCTTGTCGATCGAGGATGTCGACCGCGTGGTGGGCTATTCTGCCTTCGAGAATTTCGTGCTCGCCATGTCGCGGGCCAAATTGCTGTTTGCCACCACCTTCGCCGTCAAGATCCTTGACTTCACCGCCATGCACGAAGCGCTCAGCGCACGCGAGATGCGGGCGATGCTCAAGACAGTGGCCGAAGCGGTGGCCGAACTTGCCCCGGGCGCGGGCAACCTGATCTCCTATCGCGGCGCCGGTATTTTTCTGTGCATCAAACAGAAGAAATCTGCCCAATCGCACAACCCGCGGGTACTGTCTGTCAACGTGACGCAGCCGTTCGGCAGCGCCGCTACCGGGCGCAAATCGGGCCTTCACGTCCTTGTCGGCGAAGAGGTTTCGCTGGTGTCGATCTCGAAGACCGGCGTTCTGGTGGCGCTGCACAAGGCGGTCGATGTGGTCGAACATCAGGTCGTGCCGCCCAGGGAGCTTGCCGAACTGTCCAAGCGGGTGCTGGTCAACCAGTCACAAAGTGTCGAGCAGTCCACCATGGCGCGCCACGCCTACGAATTGGTCCTGCAGGAAATCAT
>JANXPK010000826.1 GCA_025357355.1 Rhodobacterales bacterium | reverse complement strand
GGATGGTGGCGAAAATCCAGGCCTTCTTGCCGCGGTCATCGAGCCAGCGCTCGACCCCGCGCAGCCCGGTCAACACGCCATTCTTGGCAGCGATGCCGGGATTGGCGTTGGGGGCAGTGTACATCGGCTTTGTCTCCCTTGTTGCGGTTGCGATGTGAATGTCTTTCACATGAGCCAAGATGTCCCTGCCCCACCCCACTTTCAAGAGGCCATGTTACGAAAATTTACATCGCCAAACCCCTCGGCAGAATTCCGCGCATCGTTGGGTGTTGTCAGTCCCGCCGCAGAAGGGTCATCTCAACCATTATTCAAGTTGTTGCGTCTGAAATTCATTCCTCGCAAGAAAACATCAAAAAATCTCTCTGCCGCGACATATTCATTGGCATTTTGCGGTTGACGCCCCACGAGACCCTCCCTAGTGTCCGCCGAAGGCCAAGGGGAGATGACGTGTCACGCATTCTGGTACTTGTAGGACGATTGCGCATGGGCCGGTAACGGACAGCCATACCAGGTTCCCATGCGCCCCCAGGTCCCCCGGGGGCTTTTTATTGCGACGAGATGAAGGACAAAACGATGACGCGACAGATGACCGGTGCAAGAATGGTGGTTCAGGCCCTGAAGGATCAGGGGGTCGAGGTTGTCTTTGGCTATCCGGGCGGCGCGGTGCTGCCGATCTATGACGAGATCTTTCAGCAAAACGACATCCGCCACATTCTGGTGCGCCACGAACAAGGCGCGGTGCATATGGCCGAGGGCTATGCGCGGTCCACCGGCAAGCCGGGGGTGGCACTGGTGACCTCTGGTCCGGGGGCGACCAATGCGGTGACCGGGCTGACCGACGCGCTGATGGATTCGATCCCGATCATCGTGCTGACGGGCCAGGTTCCCACCTTCATGATCGGCACCGATGGCTTTCAAGAGGCTGATACCGTCGGCATCACCCGGCCCTGCACCAAGATGAACTGGCTGGTCAAGGACACCGCGAAACTGGCGGAAACCATCCATCTGGCGTTTCACGTCGCCACTCACGGCCGCCCCGGCCCGGTGCTGATCGACATTCCCAAGGACGTGCAGTTCGCCCAGTCGACCTACCTGCCGCCTGACGAGATCAAGACCCCGCATTACCAGCCCCGCACCAAGGGCGATGCGGCGCAGGTCCTGCGGCTGGTCGAAATGATGGAGGTGGCAGAGCGGCCGCTGTTCTACACTGGTGGCGGGGTGATCAATTCGGGGCGTGCGGCGTCGACTTTGTTGCGCGATTTGGTAGCCGCGACCGGGTTCCCGATCACCTCGACCCTGATGGGTCTGGGCGCCTATCCGGCCAGCGGCAAGGCCTGGATCGGGATGCTGGGCATGCATGGGCTTTATGAGGCCAATCTTGCCATGCATGACTGCGATCTGATGATCAACGTCGGCGCGCGCTTTGATGACCGCATTACCGGGCGGATCAGGGATTTCTCGCCCCATTCGAAGAAGGCTCATATCGACATCGACCCGTCGTCGATCAACAAGGTCATCCATGTCGACGTCGCCATTGTCGGCGATGTGGGCTCGGTGCTGGAGGATGTGCTGGCGCTGTGGAAATCGCGCGGCTCGAAGACCGCAAAGGACGGGGTTTCGAAATGGTGGAGCCAGATCCAGCAATGGCAGGCGGTCAAATGCCTGACCTACAAGAACTCCACCAAGACGATCAAACCGCAATATGCGCTGGAACGGCTGGAAGCGCTGACCAAGGGGCGGGACCGCTATATCTGCACCGAGGTTGGCCAGCACCAGATGTGGGCGGCACAGTTTCTGGGCTTTGAAGAGCCGCACCGCTGGATGACCTCTGGCGGGTTGGGGACGATGGGCTATGGCCTGCCAGCGTCCATTGGCGTGCAGATCGCACACCCTGATAGTTTGGTGATCAACGTGGCGGGCGAGGCGTCGTGGCTGATGAACATGCAGGAAATGGGCACCGCGATGCAGTTCCGCGCGCCGGTGAAGCAGTTCATCCTCAATAACGAACGCCTTGGCATGGTGCGGCAATG
>JANXPK010000778.1 GCA_025357355.1 Rhodobacterales bacterium | reverse complement strand
CGGTCGCAGGCGGTGGCCGCTACGACGATCTGGTCAAGCGTTTCACCGGCCAATCAGTGCCCGCAACTGGCATTTCCATCGGCGTCGACCGGCTGCTGGCTGCGTTGCGCGCCAAGGGGCGAACCTCAGGCGACAGCGCGGGGCCGGTTGTGGTGACGGTGATGGAAATGCCGGTTGCGGGCACTGATTGGCCGGTGAAACGCTTGACCAGATCGTCGTAGCGGCCACCGCCTGCGACCGAACCGAACTGGCGTTTGCGGCCCTTGTCATCGAGGATTTCGAAGGTCAGTTCCGCCTCGAATACCGGACCAGTATAGTAGCCCAGGCCGCGCACGACACCCGGATCCAGAACGATGCGGTCGGCGCCATAGCCCTGCGCGTCCAGAAGTTCTGCTATTATTTCAAGCTCTTGCACGCCTTCAGCACCCAGAGCCGAGCCGCCGATCAGCTCGCGGAGCCGTGCCACAGTGGCCGCTCCGGTGGTGCGGCGGGCTGACGTGAAGCCCATCACCACATCAGCCTGTTCCCCAGAAAGCCCTGCCCCCTTGGTGAAGTCGCCGCTTTCGTCCTTGCGACCCGCACCCAGCAGAGCCCGAACACCCGCATCGCCAAGTCGGTCCAGTTTGTCGATAGCGCGCAGCACGATGCCACGTTCGGCGGAAAAGCGTTCTGGATCAAGGGGATCAAGGATGCCAGCCACCTCCATCACCCCGTTCAGAACCTTGCGGTTGTTGACCTTGACCACATAGTCGCTGCGGGGGATACCGACGACTTCGAATGCATCCGACAACATGGCGCAAATCTCGGCATCCGCGGCGACCGAAGCGGAGCCAACTGTGTCGGCATCACATTGATAAAATTGACGAAACCGCCCAGGCCCCGGTTTTTCGTTGCGCCAGACCGGGCCCATGGCATAGCGCCGATAGGGCGACGGCAGGTCGTTGCGGTATTGGGCGGCGACCCTCGCCAGAGGCGCGGTCAAGTCGTAGCGCAGCGCCAGCCATTCGGCATCTTCATCCTGCCAGCCGAACACGCCCTCATTCGGCCGGTCGACGTCGGGCAGAAATTTCCCAAGCGCTTCAACGGTTTCCACGGCGGAGGTCTCTAGCGGGTCAAAGCCGTAGCGCTGATAAACCTCGGCGATGGCGTCCAGCATGGCTTTGCGCTCGGTCACTTCTGCGCCGAAATAGTCGCGGAACCCCTTGGGTGGCTCAGCTTTCGGGCGACGGGATTTGACCTCGGCCATGGCGGACCCTCTGCTTGGTTTGGGACCCCTTAGCGGACGGGGGGAAAATGGGCAAGCGGGACAGAATGTTAAAAGGGTGTTAACGACCTACAAATGGCCTACATTGCGCCTACAAAGCCTCTACAGGAAAATCCGTGTCATGGACCCTTTGCAAGCCCACGAAGACCGCATTTCCCATCTGACGCGGGCGGTCGAGGACCTGTCGGATGTGGTCAACCGGCAGGGCCGCGAGTTGGACCGGCTGACACGGCTCGTCGCGATGCTGGCCGAGCGGGAGGCTGAACGCGAAGCGATGGGCTCGCCCGAGGCCAACGTCAAGCCGCCGCATTGGTGAGCCGCGCAGCTACATATCCTCGATCATCACCACGCCCTGCATCGCCTTGATCGCCCCCCTGATCTGGGGGGTGACCGGATAGGGCTGGGGCAGCGTAAGGTCAATCTCGCGACCGGTGGCATCGGGAACGCACAGGGTAATCTGGGCGCGGGCGCGGCCCTCGACGCGGGCAAGAAGAGTGGCAATGGAGGGCACAGCCTCGGGGCGGTTGATGTGGATGCGCAGGGCTAAGGCGCCGGCATCGGCGGCGACCTGGTCGATGGGCTGGGCGGCACGGGCGAGGAGTTTGAGCGTCTCGCCCTCAAGCGTCGCCTCGACCGTCAGGACGACGTTCATGCCGGGTTCCAGATGATCGCGCGCAGCCTCCAGCGTGTCGGAGAACACGGTGACCTCGTAAAGACCAGTCGGATCGGACAGTGACACGAAGGCAAAACGGTTGCCTTTGGCGGATTTGCGTTCCTGCTTGGCCGAGACGGAACCTGCGATCTTGGCCACCAACGGCCCGCGTTCGGCCAGATGAGTGATCTCGGTCAGGGTCTTGATGTCTTTGCGTTTCAGGGCGGACATGTAGTCGTCAAGCGGATGGCCGGAGAGATAAAAGCCGATGGCCTGATGCTCTTGCGCCAGGCGTTCGATCGGCAGCCAGTCGTCACGGAACGGCAGGCGCGGCTCCGGGATGTCGGTGCCCGCCTCGCCGAAAAGCGAGACCTGGGCGGACGCTTTGGCATCGTGGATGGCTGCGGAATAGGCCACCAGCGGGTCGAGGCCTTCAAACACGCGGGCGCGGTTGGTGTCCAGTTCGTCAAAGGCCCCGGCGCGGGCAAGCATTTCCAAGGACCGCTTGCCGATGCGCTTGAGATCAACGCGGCGGGCGAGGTCAAAAAGGTTAACGAATGGTTTAGCGCCACGTTCACACACGATCATTTGCATTGCGTCGACGCCAACATTCTTCAGGGCGCCGAGGGCATAGACCACCTGCCCGTCGCGGACCGTGAAAGTTGCCAGAGAGGCGTTGACCGAGGGGGCAACCGTCTTGATGCCGAGTTTATCAACCTCGCGTTTGTAAACCGCCAGTTTGTCGGTCAGATGGATGTCGCAATTCATCACGGCTGCCATGAATTCGACCGGATAGTTGGCCTTCAGATACGCCGTCTGGTAACTGACCACGGCATAGGCAGCGGCATGGCTCTTGTTGAAACCATAGTTGGCGAATTTCTCCAGCAGGTCAAAGACTTCGCCGGCCTTTTCGCGGGACACGCCATGGGTCTTGGCGGCCCCTTCGATGAATTTCGGACGTTCCTTGGCCATCTCTTCGGCGATCTTCTTGCCCATGGCGCGGCGCAAAAGGTCGGCGCCGCCCAGCGAGTAGCCCGCCATGACCTGCGCGATCTGCATGACCTGTTCCTGATAGACGATGATACCTTGGGTTTCCGCCAGGATGTGGTCGATGGTCGGGTGGATCGAAACGAGATCGCGCAGGCCGTTCTTGACCTCGCAATAGGCCGGGATATTCTCCATCGGGCCGGGGCGATAGAGCGCAACAAGGGCCACGATATCCTCGATGCAGGTCGGCTTCATCCGGCGCAGCGCGTCCATCATGCCCGAACTTTCGACCTGAAATACCGCGACGGTCTTGGCTGCGGCGTAAAGCTCGAAAGTCGGCTTGTCGTCCAGCGGGATCAGATTGATGTCGAAAGCGATGCCGCGCAGAGCCAGAAGCTGCATGGCATTGTGAATTACAGTCAGGGTTTTCAGCCCCAGAAAGTCGAACTTCACCAGCCCTGCCGCCTCGACCCATTTCATGTTGAACTGGGTCGCCGCCATGTCAGAGCGAGGGTCCTGATAGAGCGGCACCAACTCGTCCAGCGGACGGTCGCCGATCACCACGCCAGCCGCATGGGTCGAAGCGTTGCGGTACAAGCCCTCGATTTGCTTGGCATAATCCAGAAGGCGCGCGACGACCTCTTCTTTGGCGGCCTCGCGCAAGCGGGGCTCGTCGGCCAGAGCTTTGGTGATGCTGACGGGTTTCACGCCTTCAGTCGGGATCATCTTGGACAGGCGGTCGACCTGGGAATACGACATCTGCAGCACGCGCCCGACATCGCGCACGGCGGCCTTGGACAGAAGCGCGCCGAAGGTGATGATCTGGCCGACCTTGTCGCGGCCGTAGCGGCCTTGCACGTACTGGATCACCTCTTCACGGCGGTCCATGCAGAAGTCGATGTCGAAGTCGGGCATCGAAACCCGTTCGGGATTGAGAAAGCGTTCGAACAGCAAGGCATAGCGCAAAGGGTCAAGGTCGGTGATGGTCAGCGCATAGGCCACCAGCGAGCCCGCACCCGAACCGCGGCCGGGGCCAACGGGAATGCCGCGATCCTTGGCCCATTTGATGAAATCGGCGACAATCAGAAAATAGCCGGGAAAGCCCATTTTCTCGATGACGCCCAGCTCGAAATCAAGGCGGGCCTGATATTCGGCGAGGGTTACCGAATGCGGGATCACATTGAGGCGGGCTTGCAGACCGGCATTGGCCTGACGGCGCAACTCTTGGACCTCGTCATCGGCGAACCTGGGCAGGATCGGGTTGCGTTTGTAGACGGCAAAGGCACAGCGACGGGCGATTTCTACCGTGTTTTCAAGCGCTTCCGGCAGGTCGGCGAAAAGGGCCGCCATTTCGGATTCTGATTTGAAATAGTGCTGCGGGGTCAGGCGGCGGCGAGGTTGCTGTTGGTCGACATAGGCGCCCTCGGCGATGCAGATAAGGGCGTCGTGCGCCTCGTACATGCTGGATTTGGGGAAATAGACGTCGTTGGTGGCAACCAGCGGCAGACCCATGTCATAGGCCATCTCGACAAAGCCACGCTCGGTCAAGTGTTCGGCCGCCATGTCGTGACGTTGCAATTCGATATAAAGGCGGTCGGGATAGGCCCGGGCCAGACGCTCCAACAACGCCCGCGCCTTGGGGGCCTGATTGGTCTGCAAAAGCCGACCGACCGGGCCATCGGCACCACCGGTCAGGCAGATGATGCCGGTGGAATGACGCTCCAGTTCCTCAAGCGTCACCATGGGTAGAGCGCCATTCTTGTCGATATACAAACAAGAGTTCAGCTTCATCAGGTTCAGATACCCGGCCTCGTTCTGCGCCAAAAGAACAACGGGCGCGGGCGACCGGGGCTTTTCGCCGGGGGCAGTCGGGTCGAAGACGACAGCGGCCTGACAGCCGACAATGGGTTGCAGTCCCTCGGCCAGGGCGGTCACCGAAAACTCAAGGGCGGCAAACATGTTGTTGGTGTCGGTCATGGCCACGGCAGGCATCGCGGCCTCGACACACAGTTT
>JANXPK010000740.1 GCA_025357355.1 Rhodobacterales bacterium | reverse complement strand
ACCAGCAGTTGCACGCCGACTTCGTCATAGTCCATGTAGTCGCCGGGCGTGTATTGGAAGTACCACTTCAGCTTGCCGGTATCGAGGTCGAGCGCCAGCGACGAGTCGGTGTAAAGGTTGTCACCCGGCCGGAATTCCGGGTCATACATCGGCACCGGATTGCCCGAGCCCCAATAGACCGTATTGCTTTCCGGATCATACGATCCGGTCACCCAAGCCGCACCACCACCGGTTTTCCAGCAGTCGGGGTTGGCCGCCGCGTCGCATTTCCAGGTTTCCGAACCCGGATCGCCCGGCTTCGGCACCGTGTAGAAGCGCCAGATTTCCTTGCCGGTCTTGGCGTCAAGCGCCGCGATCCAGCCACGGGTTGCCCAGTCGCCGAAGCTTTGGCCAACCAGAACCTTGTCCTTGATGACCAGCGGGGCGGCGTTGAAGCCTTCGCCGAGATCCTTGCCGATCTTTTGGTCCCAAACAATCGCGCCGGTGCTGTCGTCGCAGGCGATGACCCGTCCATCATTGAGGTTGGCGATCACCAGATTGTTCCACAGCGCCAGACCGCGGCTGGCCAGGAGGATGCCGCGGGTTGGGTCTTTGTTGACACCGGTATCGCAAACCCAGACCACTTTGCCCTCTTTGCCCGAGGACACGTCGATCTTGTAGGGGGTGCCCCATGGGTCGGTCACATACATGAAACCGTTGTTCACGAGGGGTGTGCCCTCCATCGCTCCGACGCCGAAACCAGCCGGTTCCAACCCGCCCAGTGCCACGGCAAAGGCAAGGTGCAGGCCCTTGACGTTGCCGGCATTGATCTGGTCAAGCGTCGAGTACCGATTGGCGTCATAGGTCTTGTGGACCATGAGCCAGTTGCCCTCTTCCGCCTTGGACCCTGCGGCCAGAAGGCGATCAGATGTCACCCCCTGGGCAAAGCCCGAAGTCGCCAGACCTGCTACCGCAACGGCAGCGAGCCCGGCAATCCAATGTCTGAAGTTCATAGATTCCTCCCCGCACTTGGTTAATTTCAAACCGAAGTGGTGGTATGTTGGCACCAAAGGCTGATGGATTTTCCTATACACGTCATTGGCATTTTGCGCGACGCGCGGGTTGGCTTCACTCGGCCGCTGTGCAGGCGCGAATCAGCTTCGGGGCTGCCGCGCGGCGCCAAAGCTGCCGATCTGATGCAGGCCCGTGGCTTGCAGGTCTGCATAGCGGCAACAGGCGATCAACTCGTTGAGAATGGCGGAATGGCTCAGATGCTGATCGTGCATGGCCAAGACGGTGGTCGCGATCATCTCATTGATTCCAAACGGCTTCAACTCGTCGGGTATCGACGTGTTCAGGTTCGGCAATCCGGATATGGGCGCGGTCCAACCGGCCCGCGGGCCGCACAAAAGGGCATAGCGCAACCAAACGGGCGAGGCCCACACCGAGGATGGTTCTGGCATGGCAGACTGGGCACACCCCGCCTCCCGCGATGCGCCCGAGCATTGTCCTCAAAGATCGGATTGCCCGTCTCGCATCACGCGACGACGGGCAATTGCCGGCCGGACGGGAGCGCTGCTATACCTTCGGCTTGCGGACAAACAGGCCGCGAAGCGGGGCCAGGACAAACAAGACCGCTCCCGCGCCGAGAGCCAGCCAGTACCCGATCTTCAGGTCCGAAACCATCTTGATCTTGGCACCCGACTGGGGTTCAAGGACATTCGATTTCCCGATGAAATTGGCCCCGGCCCAACCAGCCTTCAGTTCACCAATTCCAAGCGCCAGTCCGACAGCGGCCATATAAGACAGGCCGACAAGTCCGATCAGAATCACCGCAAGCGGCACCTTGATCCGGCCAAGGGAGATCCGCTTATCCACGAAAAGGCTGGCCGCAAGAGCCAACATGCAGACGGCCAGATACACCCACATGAAGCCGGCAAATACTCCTGGAAAAGGCATTTCAAAAGCAGATTCGTCGATATTGGCTCTTACCTGGGCCACCGCTTCAACCCCCCAGGGGTGCAACACCAGGTGGTCATCGCCGGGAATGACGGCGACCTTTGCACTCCACCACGGCGAGAACCATGTATAGACCATGAACGCCGCACCGGCCACCAGCAGGACACGGAAGATCCAGACGCCCACACCACCACGAGTAGTCCCTACCATATCAGTCTGCATCACGATCCCTCCCGGAAAGCCCGCCAAGCGGTGGCGCAACGGCCAGATGCACGTCAACGAAATTGCCGCCGTTGATCTGGTCGAGGGGTGAATACCAGCTGGCATCAAGGGTCTTGTGGACCATGAGCCAGTTGCCAGCCTCCGCCTCGGACCCGGCATTCAGAAGGCGTTCAGCAATCACCCCCTGAGCAAGGCTCGATGTCGCAAGACCTGCAACCGCAATGGCTGCCAATCTGGCAATCCAGTGTCTGAAGTTCATATGGTTCTTCCCCGCACTTGGCTGATTTTCAAACCGAAGTGGCGGCATGTTGGCACCAAAGGTTGAAGGATTTTCTTATACTCGTCATTGGTTTTCACCGGGGCCGGGCGGTCAGTCACTCTGCCGCCTCAACGGTGATTGCCGGGATCTCGGCGGGTAGCATGTCCTCGAAACACGGGATCTGCTCTTCGTGCATCGCCGCCACATATTCCGTGCGACAATAGTTCGTCAACTCATTGAAAATATGAGCATATGCGCCATGGGTCAGCAGGTGTTTGCGCATCGCCAGAACCACGATGCGGTTCATGCCTTTCAAACGGAACAGCTTGACGCTTTGCAGCGTAGTCTGGCTCAGATTGGGCAAAAGCGACACGGGCACATGGCAGGTGCCAAGGTCACCTGCAACCAGTTCGATCGACGCTGCAAAGGTTGGCGCCGAAAAGGTTGGCGTCGCCTGTGGCAGGAAGTTCCGGTACCAATCGTCCGATGGCGCGCGGGTCGGAACGGCCCGGTCAATCTCGATATAATTGCGCAGGATCGGGTTGATCTTGGCCGGATCGCCATAGGGGTCCAGCGCCGCACGGATATCGTCATCTGGCACACAAGCGGGCACGGCCCAGGCGATCTTGTCTTCGTACAGCTTCGATATAGCAAACGACGATTGATCACCCAGAATCGCGGATTCGGCCACGATGGCAAAGTTGATCTGGTGCATGCGCAACTGTTCGACGAGTGCGCCAGAATTCAGATCATAGACCAGTTCAAACTTTACAAAGCCCGGCGCGCTTTGCGCGATTCGGGCGGCCGCTGTCGTAAAGTGTCCGCGCAGGATCGGCGTCGCGCCCAGGCGCAGCACCACCGACGAATGCTTGAATCGCTTTTCATGGTCGCTGAGCGCAGAAGCCATCCGGGCAAGGATATCCTCGCTGGCCTTGAACCAGAATTCCCCGGCCGGTGTCATTGAAACCAGCCCGGTGCGGTTGCGGATGATCAGTTGGACGTCGAGCGTTTCTTCAAGCTTTGCAAGCTGTTGCGAGATCGAGGGCTGCGAAAGCCCGATCCTGTGCGAAGCCTTGGTGATAGACCCCGCGACCACGACCCATCGAAAGATTTCGAGCTGTTTGAAGGTGACTTCCATGGCCAATTTGCACGCAATGTTAAGGGCTAGGCATCCGACTCGACAGAAAGCCATCGTGGCTCAAACTGTCAGTCGACCAACCACGCCAAACAATACTCACGGCAAGGTTCAACACTACCTATGCTGAACATTGGCAATTTCAATGACCTTCGATCAGGTCGGCGGATTCCGCCGAATCGGGGTGTCAGGGCACTATTTGGTCCAACTGAGCCCGACGAGCGTGCTGGTCGGGGTGATGGGCACCACGATCAGATTGTGATCAGGTACAAACTCCATGTCGGCCGCCCCAGGCTCCAGCTTGGCCACTTCCTTGGCCGCACCGCCGGGGGCTTGCTCCAGCAGCCGACCGCCCATGTTGTCGGTCATCAGCACACCGCCCATGCCGTCAGGCTCGATCCCGTCCAAAGTGCCTGCAGGATCGGCGCTGCCGAAGGCGGTGACGGCCTTGGTGGCCAGGTCGATGGACACCACGTAGCCGGGCTTGATCTTGTCAAACCCTTGGCTCGCATCGCCCAGATCGGCCACCACCAGCGCATTGCCGACCACCGTCAGCCCGTTGGCCCCCATCAACAGCGGATCTTGCGCCAACAGCGACATCTTGCCGCCGTCCAGCATCCAGACCGAATTGGTGAAGGTGTCCGAGACATAGATTTTGCCGTCTGGCCCGGCGGTCACATCGTTCAGCAGTTTGGCATCCTTGACCGGATAGCTGTTGCTGATCTTGCCCGCGGCGATGTCGATCTCGACCAGCTTGTCGATGTCGGCGGTATAAAGCTTGCCACCGACAACGGCCATGCCTTTGGGCGCGTCCAACCCGGTGACCCATTTGTCAGTCTTGATCTTGCCGTCGGCCCCAACGACCGCAATATAGCCGTCGCCGTCATGCGCCATCGGGTCTTTGCCCATGTTCGAGACGTAAAAGACGCCAGCGGCGCTGTCCCATTCGACTGACTCAGGGCCATTGAAGCCCGGGGTCCGCCAGATTTCCTTGACGGTCTGTGCCGGGGCGCTGCTTGCCAGAACCATTCCGGCCAGGCCAAGCCCGCAAATATAGCCGATCCTGATTGTCTTGCTCATCGTCATCCTCGCTATGTCCCACCCATTGCACCATCGACGCCTGATCCAAAAGATAGGAGTCGGTCCGATCAGGTCGCAGCAACACATTGCCAGAAACGCGATGCGGTGGCGTCAATGTGAGG
>JANXPK010000737.1 GCA_025357355.1 Rhodobacterales bacterium | reverse complement strand
CGGTGTCAGGTCAGCTTGCGCAGCTTGTCTTGCATAGCCGGCGAAAAAGTGTCGAAGCCTTCTGTCAGGTTATGGATCTGATCAATGGTCTTGCGGACCTGATCACGTTGCGCCTCGGTGAACGGTTTGGTCCGCGTCATGCTGGCCAGGCTGCGCGAGGTGGCAGGACCGACGGCATAGGTCCAGCCGTTGATCAGGCCATAAGACCGCGCTGCCTTGATCACGCCTTCGGGGTCATGCGCCTCCAGTTGGTCCCAATCCATCGAACCGACATTGGCAAGACCCCAATGAACCGTCGGATCTGACAGCATATAGCCCTTTTCGCTGTAGTAATCGCCCCAGTCGTGGCTGTAGGTCTGGTAAAGCAAGGTTGGCCGGGTGTAGCGGATGTGGACGGCCATGGCAAAACCACTGTCGCACACCACCTTGAGCTTGCCCAACAATCCAGCAACTTCAGTGTCCTTGCCGCGAGTTTCTACCATCTTTTCACCTCTAGGATGCTAAGGGTTGCGAAAAACACTCAGACCGGGCATTGGTTAACGCGGTAAGGCTAGAGTTCGCCCTGCGTTTCTTCAACTGAAAAAGTGAATGACGCTACTACAGGCCATGCGAGACCAGATCGACCAGATCTCTCCGGCGGGTTTCTACGTGGCAATCCGCGTGGGATTTTCCTTTCCGGAAGAGGAACTGAACAAGTTGCCGGAGAACTGGGTGGAGTTCTACACGACACACGGGCTGGTTGTACACGACCCGGCGATGAAATGGGTCTATGCCAATACCGGTGCGGTGCGAATTTCCGACTTGTCGCTGCCGGACACCCATCAGGTCCGCGAGCGTGCGGCGGTTTACGGGTTGAGCCATGGCGCCGCGGTCTCGGTGCTGACTTCGGCGGATCGCGGCAGACGAACCTACGGGCTGTTTTTCCGCGATGACCGGGAATTCGACCAGGCAGACCTAAACAAATTGCACGAAATCGTTTCCAAGCTGCATGCAGGGCTCGAGAGTGATGCCGTTTTGACGGCAGCCGAGGTACAGGCCCTCAAAATGCAGTCCGAAGGGTTGCGACTCAAGCAGATTGCCGCCGAAATCGGTATTTCCGAAAGCGCCGTCAAGGCACGTCTGAACAACGCCAAGCGCAAGCTGGGAGCCAAGACCCAGTCGCAAGCGGCGTCAATTGCGGCCGCGCGCCGCATCCTCTGACCAACACTTCGCCCCCCGAGCGCGTTCCAGCGCTGATTTTCCACTCATGGTGTCAGAATCATTGCCGCGTACAACTTACGGCAGTTTAATTGATGGGATACGGAACTGCCATTCTACCAAGGGGGAAATCATGGAGAATATTCGATTCGACTTTTCTGACTTCCATCGCCACGGACGCGCATTCTACGAGTTTCTGGAATTGCGCAAGAAAGTGTTCGTGGACCAACTGAAATGGGACGTCCCGCACAACGACGTCGTGGAAATGGACCAATACGATACTCCGGTTGTCAACTATTCGCTGGTTTTGCGGGATGGTGTGGTGATCGGGGGCGCGCGAACCATGGCGACCACGTCGATCTGGGGCGAGCACACCTATATGCTGCGCGATGCCTGGTCAGGCAAGTTGCCGCATATTCCACGTCATGTGATGTCGGTCGAGATCGCCTCGCCCGCGGTCTGGGAATGCACCCGGCTGGTGATTTCCGATGCGCTGACATCGCAGGCTGAACGCAGCGAATGTCTGACACTTATCGTTGACGGGTTGGTGGAATTGGCGCGCGCGAAGGGGGCGACCACGCTGATCAGCCTGTCACCGCTGCCCTTCATGCGGGCCATGCGCCAGTTGGGCTATGAAGTTTCGCTGCTTGGCGAGGCATACCGCAGCGGCGAGGATGGCCGGCAATATGGCGTGCTGAAGATGCCGGCGGAGTATTCGGCGGCGCGGCGGGCTTTGATGGAACGGGCAACGGTCGTGACGCCAATGGTTGCTGCTCGCCGACCTCCGGTCGAGCTGTTC
>JANXPK010000729.1 GCA_025357355.1 Rhodobacterales bacterium | reverse complement strand
CCAGCAGGCTCTTGAGGCTGACGGACGATCCCACAAACAATATTTGATGGTGCAGGCATTCAAGATACTTGGAGGAGCATGTGACTCTTCTGTTGATTGGGGGGTCGCACCATAATGGCTTCGATCCTCAAACAACCCGGCGGCAGGCGAGCGGTCGAGATGTCCAGCTTCTGGGTCCCTGAATCGGACAGGATATGGAACAGGGCGAAAATAGCATCCGGCGGCGCCGAGCCGAAATCGACGTCGAATCCGCCATCGGTGCTCCAGCCAAGGTCATGAATGACCCCGCCGAAAGGGGCCATTGCAGCGACGCGGTGGTGCGCGTTGATATCCATCCAACGGACCGTCCAGGCTTCGATGGCGGCATGGTCGGTGATCTTGGGCGAAGGCGCGAAGTGCATCGCATCCCAGGCGATGGCACCGAAATGGATCGTCATCGCCCCATAGACAAACCCGGTGGCATCCGGGTAAGTCCGGTCGGTTCCCCGCACGTCCAGAAGCTGATTTCCGGTTGCGCCTTTGACCAGCAAGTCCACCGTGTGAAGGTGCCCCGTCGACAGTTTCAAGGTGACCTCGCTGTGAACCTGATGTCCCAGCCGAAGTTGCGCTTCATAGGCCTGCACGAGACCGGGAACATAGTCCTGACGAAGTGCTTCGATGAGTGCGGTCAGGTCCATTCCAATCGTCCTTGGGGGCACACCAAACCAAAAGGCCCCGGATCGCTCCGGGGCCTTTGGTCATTTCCATCCCCTCAATGGGCGTGGCTGTGGTCCCAGTCGCTCTGCTTGGGCAGGGTCTCGAAGGTGTGTTCGGGCGGCGGGCAGGGCAGGGTCCATTCCAAGGTGTCGGCGTATTCGTTCCAGTAGTTGTTGACCGTGATCTTCTTGCCGTAGCGCAGGGTGTAGAATACCACGCCGAGGAAGAAGACGAACGAGGCGAAAGACAGGAACGCGCCCCAGGACGAGACATAGTTCCAGTAGGCGAACGCCTCGGGGTAGTCGATGTAGCGGCGCGGCATGCCCTGACGGCCAAGGAAGTGCTGCGGGAAGAAGGTCAGGTTGGCGCCGATGAACATGGTCCAGAAGTGCAGCTTGCCCGCCCATTCCGGGTATTGCCGCCCCGACATCTTGCCGATCCAGAAATAGACCCCGGCGAAGATGCCGAACACGGCGCCAAGGCTCATCACATAGTGGAAGTGGGCGACGACATAATAGGTGTCGTGGTACATCCGGTCGACCGGCGCCTGGCTGAGCACGATGCCGGTGACACCGCCGACGGTGAAGAGGAACAGAAAGCCGAAGGCCCACAGCATGGGTGTCTTGAACTCGATCGAGCCACCCCACATGGTGGCGATCCACGAGAACACCTTGATGCCGGTGGGCACCGCGATCACCATGGTGGCCAGCATGAAGTAGCTTTGCTGGGTCAGCGACATGCCGACCGTGTACATGTGGTGGGCCCAGACCACAAAGCCCAAGGCCCCGATCGCCACCATCGCATAGACCATCGGCAGATAGCCGAAGATCGGCTTTTTCGAAAAGGTCGAGATCACCTGGCTGATGATGCCAAAGGCCGGAACGACGATGATGTAGACCTCGGGGTGGCCGAAGAACCACAGGATGTGCTGGTAAAGGATCGGGTCGCCGCCGCCTGCGGGGTCAAAGAAGGTGGTGCCGAAGTTGCGGTCGGTCAGAAGCATGGTGATGGCGCCGGCCAGAACCGGCAGGCTGAGAAGGATCAGCCAGGCGGTGACGAAGATCGACCAGGCGAACAGCGGCACCTTGTGCAGCGTCATGCCCGGCGCGCGCATGTTCAGGAAGGTGGTGATCATGTTGATGGCGCCCAGAATCGACGAGGCCCCCGACAGGTGGACGGCAAAGATCGCAAGATCCATGGCGTAGCCGTCTTCCTTGGCCGACAGCGGCGGATAAAGCACCCAGCCCACCCCGGCCCCGCGTCCACCCTCGCCCCCCGGTGCAAAGACCGACAGGACGGCCAGCGTGGAGCCCGCGATGAACATCCAGTAGCTGAGGTTGTTCATCCGCGGGAACGCCATGTCCGGCGCGCCGATGTGCAAGGGCATGAAGAAGTTGCCAAAACCGCCGAACAGCGTCGGGATCACCACGAAGAACATCATCAGAACGCCGTGCGCCGTGATGATCACGTTCCATTGGTGGCCATCGGGGGTACAGGGCAGGTTGGGGTTGGCGATCAGCCGCAGCCCCTCGGTACACATGTACTGTACGCCCGGCTCCATCAGTTCGAGCCGCATGTAGACCGTGAAGATGACCGAGATCAGACCGACGAACCCGCCGCTGAAGATATAGAGGATCCCGATATCCT
>JANXPK010000699.1 GCA_025357355.1 Rhodobacterales bacterium | reverse complement strand
ACGACCCGCATCGGGTTCTGTTTCTCAGGCATCTATGTCACCGCCGAAAGCTGGCTCAACAACACCGCCACCAACGAGACGCGGGGGCAGGCGCTGTCGGCCTATATGATCGTGCAGATGCTGGGGATCATCGCGTCACAGGGATTGCTGGCCATTGGCAATCCCAACGGCTATGGGCTGTTCATCATCCCTTCGGTGCTGGTGTCGCTGGCTTTCATGCCGATCCTGCTGGCCGATACGCCGGCGCCGACCTTTGATGAAATCATCCCGATGAGCTTTGCGCGGATCTTCCGCACCTCGCCCTTGGGCTGCGTCGGGATGCTGTTGACCGGGGGGATTTATGCCGGGATGTTCGGCATGGCCTCGGTCTGGGGGGCCAAGGACACGCTGACGATTGCCCAGATCGCGGCCTATGGGGCGGCGCTCTATGTGGGTGGTTTGGTGCTGCAATATCCGGTGGGGTTTCTGTCCGACCGCATGGACCGGCGGCAGTTGATCCTGTGGATGGCGGCGGGTGGGGCGGTGCTGATGGGGTTGGCCACGCTGATAAGGCTGCCGTTCGAGGCGGTTCTGGTGGTGGCGTTGTTGCTGGGCGGCACGATCAACCCGCTCTATTCGCTGCTGATTGCCCATACCAACGATTTCCTGAGCAAGGAGGAGATGCCCTCGGCCTCGGCAAGGCTGATCTTTCTCAATGGCTTTGGTGCGATTTTCGGGCCTCTGGCATCGGGCGGGTTGATGGGGCTGGTGGGGGCGCCGGGATATTTCCTTTTCCTGTGTGTGCTGTTCGTGGCACTGGCGGGATTTGCGGGCTGGCGGATGTCGCGACGGGCGGCACCGGCCGACCATGCGGCCTATTCCGGCCTGACGCCCACGGCCTCGTCGCTGGCGGTGGGGGCGGTGCTGGAGCGGGATGCGCGGCGCTGAGGTTGGCCAGACGTGAGGTTGCAGGGCGCGGTAAAGCCTGTCAGGCTGGGGCGCGGCAGGAGGCAGCATGGCGGACCCGGTA
Organism: Rhodobacterales bacterium; assembly: GCA_025357355.1. Lineage (GTDB taxonomy): Bacteria > Pseudomonadota > Alphaproteobacteria > Rhodobacterales > Rhodobacteraceae > Stagnihabitans. The sequence continues at coordinate 13 of JANXPK010000699.1, read as the reverse complement.
GACGTTCTGGACT
>JANXPK010000684.1 GCA_025357355.1 Rhodobacterales bacterium | reverse complement strand
TCTTCGATCATCAGGCGGTTCAGACGAAAGGCGACTTCTTCGGGCGGCACGGCATCGCGGCTGCCGTCCGGGTTGACCGTCATCGCGATGTTTTGATCCGGCGAGCCACCCGACAACAGCCCGGCCAGCCGCGCCGTCATCATGGCCGAGGCCACGCCGTGCCCGGACACATCCACCGAAAAGACTGCAATTCGGCGATCGTCGATGACAAAGGAGCCGACCAGATCGCCGCCAACATGACCGGAGGGTTGCATCATGATGGAAGCGCGCCCCTGACCGAAATCGCGGTGGCGGTCGCGGATCAGGGATTGTTGCAGCTTTTTCGCCTCGATCAGATCGCGATTGAGCGAATCGTAGAGCTTTTGAAGCTGATCAAGCGTGCTGCCGACGAGGCGGTTTTTGGCGACAAGCTCTTTCTGCATGCCGACAATACGTTCGGCGGCGCGCAACCGGGCCCGAAGCTCGTCAGAATTGACCGGCTTGGCCAGGAAATCATCGGCGCCCTTTTCCAACCCATCCGCAATCTCGGACTTTTCGGACTTGGATGTGAGCAGGATGAAATAGCCGTAGCCTTCACGCGGAAGGGCCCGGAAGGCATGGCACAAATCAAGGCCGGACATGCCGGGCATCATCCAGTCAGACAGGACGATGTCATAGGCATGGGTCTGGCACAGCGCAAGCGCCGCCTCACCGCTGTCGGCCTCGGTGAGATCGTAGCCCCAGCGCGCCAGTTGCAATGCCAGGATACGGCGCTGCGCCTTGCTGTCATCCACGACCAGAACGCGCATCCCCATTGCCGCCTCGGCGACGGGTTGTTCATGTGTCTTGGTCATTATGTAAGTCACCGCGTACCGCCTTACCGAACCGACCACCTTTCTGCCCGTCAGCCCTTAACGACGCATGAAGCCTAAAACTGTCATTTCTTGGCTTTTGCCGAATTACCCTTTGTTAAGAGGCAAGCTTCAGTCTGGATGCAGGTAATCTGGGGGCCGCCCGGGGGGGCGGAGTGTGGTATGATAGATTGGGAACGCGTCAAGGAATTGCGCGCCGAAATTGGCGCAGGTGACTTCATGGAAGTGGCCGAGATGTTTCTGGAAGAGGCCGATGCGGCGATAGTACGACTGACGCCTGAGCTTTCCGCCAAAGCCATGGAGGCGGATCTGCATTTTCTGAAAGGTGCGGCGTTGAACCTTGGCTTCACGGCGTTGTCGGGGCTGTGTCAGGACGGCGAACGGCGGGCCGCTTCGGGCGACACGTCCGTCGACTTGGCGGCCTTGCGCGACACCTATTTCGCCAGCAAGTCGGCGTTCGAGGGCGGGATGGATCGGGCTTTCGCGGCGTAAGCCGATCACGGTTCGGCCTTGTCCGGCAGGTCAAAGTTGACTAGACCCCCCCAACACGTTTTGTTGAGGGAGCCTCAGATGTCCGCCGCCAAACTTGCCCCGAAGAAAGTTGTCCTGGCTTATTCCGGGGGTCTGGATACCTCGATAATCCTGAAATGGCTGCAGACCGAATATGGCTGCGAGGTAGTGACCTTTACCGCCGATCTGGGGCAAGGCGAAGAGCTGGAACCGGCGCGCAAGAAGGCGCTGCTGATGGGGATCAAGGCGAAAAACATCCATATCGTCGATGTGCGGGAAGAGTTCGTGCGCGACTTTGTGTTCCCGATGTTCCGGGCAAATGCGCTGTATGAGGGGCTGTACCTTTTGGGCACCTCGATCGCGCGGCCGCTGATTTCCAAGCATCTGGTGCGCATCGCGCAGGAGACGGGGGCCGATGCGGTTTCGCATGGCGCCACCGGCAAGGGCAACGATCAGGTCCGGTTCGAGCTGTCGGCGGCGGCGCTGGACCCCTCGATCAGGGTGATCGCGCCGTGGCGGTTGTGGGACCTGACCTCGCGCACCAAGCTGCTGGAGTTTGCCGAAAAGAACCAGATCCCGATTGCCAAGGACAAGCGCGGCGAGGCGCCGTTCTCGGTGGATGCCAACCTGTTGCACACCTCGTCTGAAGGCAAGGTGCTGGAGGATCCGGGGCAGGAACCGCCGCCCTATGTCTGGCAGCGCACGGCCGACCCCGAAGCGGCGCCGGATGTGCCGGAAATGGTGGAAATCGGCTTTGAGCGTGGCGATGCGGTTTCGGTGAACGGCGTGGCGCTGTCGCCTGCAATGTTGCTGACCAAGCTGAACGAGCTTGGCGGCAAGCATGGCGTCGGGCGGCTGGATCTGGTGGAAAACCGCTTTGTCGGAATGAAATCGCGCGGAGCTTATGAAACCCCGGGCGGCACCATTCTGCTGGAAGCGCATCGCGGCATCGAGCAGATCACGCTGGACGCCGGTGCCGGGCATCTGAAAGACAGCATCATGCCCCGCTATGCCGAATTGATCTACAACGGCTTCTGGTTCAGCCCCGAGCGCGAAATGCTGCAGGCGCTGATCGACAAGAGCCAGGAGCATGTGACGGGAACGGTGCGGGTAAAGCTGTACAAGGGTTCGGCCCGTACGGTCGCCCGCTGGTCAGAGCATTCGCTCTACAGTGAAAAGCACGTGACGTTCGAAGAGGACGCCGGCGCCTATGATCAGAAGGACGCCGAAGGCTTCATCCGGTTGAACGCGCTGCGGTTGAAACTGATCGCGGCGCGCAATGCGAGGGTGGCGGGAAAACGCTGAGCGGGCCTTGCGGTGCATCTTGTTTCTGCAGCCGCGAGGATCTTGCCGCAATAATGTCGGAATTCGCGTCGTGAAATGGCTCGTCCGCTGCCGGTCCCGGCCGGGTAGCCCACGCTTGAGAAGGAGAGCAAAATGGTACGCAAGACTTCGGCCGCCATTGTGGCCCTGGTTGCTTTGGGCTTTACGGCCATGCCAACCGGATTCTTGGGTGGAGCAGGTGCTGCATATGCCGACAGCACGCATGGGAATTCTCATGCCGGCGGCAATGGTAATGGTAATGGTAGTGGTAACACGCCAGCATCGGCATCTGCCAATGTCACTGGCCAGGGCAACTCCACGACCCCAACAAATCATGGTGCGCTGGCGTCCGAACTGAAGGGCCTGAACGCCGTTCACGCAAATGCCAACGCTCTGGAGCATGCCAGCCCCAACAGTCAGGTTGGCAGGATCGCGCTTTATCGCGATGCCGCGCGGGAAACCATTGCGGCGCAGACGGCGCTGGACCAGGCAAAGGCCGACCTGGCCGCCATGCCCGTGCCCGCTCGGACAATTGATGAGATCAATGCCGATATCGCAGCGTTGGACCCGAATGCCCCCGACTACGCCACGGCGCTGGCCGCCTTGAAGGCCGAACAGGAAGCAGTACGTGACTATAACCAGGCCAAAGCGGCGGTTACTGCGGTGAGGCATACGCTGACCGCTGATCAGGCGGCTGAGAATGCAGCGCTTTTGGTCGCGTCTGGCGGGCGAGTCCTGTCGGATGCCGCCATCGCCTATGTGCGGCAAGTCCTTGGGCTTTGACCGGGCGTTGCGCCCGAATTTGCCAGGGCTGAACTGAAAACAAAGGCGTCCGGTTGCTCGGACGCCTTTGCCGTTGTCGGTTCCAGTTGATCAGATCAGTTGCAGATCGGCCGCCACCAGCGCGGTGAAGCCGGTCAAAGTAATGCTTTCGCCATTGCCGAAGGTCAGGATGGTATCCGACCCGACAACCTTCGCGAAATCAGCCAGCACCTGGGCCGAAGTCAGATCTCCCGAGTCGGCCCACAGCGCGCGGTCCAGCCGCAGGGAATCATTCGCGGTGAAGTCTGTCACGGTATCGCTGCCGCCGCCGTGCCGGAACACGAATGCGTCAATGCCAGCGCCGCCGGTCATGGTGTCATTGCCCTGCCCACCGTCAAGGCGGTCATCGCCCGTACCGCCGAAAAGCCTGTCTGATTGTAGGCCGCCCGATAGGGCATCCGACCCGGCATCGCCGTTCATAACGTCGGAACCAGCCCCGCCGGCCAGTCCGTCAGATCCGTCGCCGCCGAAGATCTGATCATTGCCGTTGCCACCGATGATGCCGTCATTTCCGCCATCGCCGAGCAGACTGTCATTGCCGTCACCGCCCCAGATCGCATCATTGCCGATCAGGCCGTGGATCGTGTCGTTCCCCGCCAAGCCGTCGATGCCGTCATGGCCGCCGGTGCCGTCGAGCTTGTCGTTGCCAACAGTGGCCGGATAGCCACCGCTGGTGGACGAAATCGTCAGCTCGACGAAGTGCATGGGCTCGGTGCTGCCGTTGATGATGTGGCCGCCGAGATCGGTATAGGCAACAATAACCCTGCCGTCCGCCATCAGCGACAGACTGGGATCGGTCTGATCGCCTGACGCGGCTCCGCCTTGCACGACAATGGACGGACCAAGCGCCTGGCCGTTGGAATCGAAGTGACCAGCCATGACATCCAGCCCGTTCACGCCCTTGTTAACCCACGACACGACAAAGGTACCGTCCTTGAGACCAAGCACGTCATAGGCTGGATGGGTGCCGTTCAGGGAGATGGCGATATTGATGTCGACCGCCCCCTCCTTGGCGCCCCAGGCTGTGTAGGTTTCCAGCTTGAGGGTGGATGCGTTGGCACCCGCAGGCTCCAATGCGGAAACGACGAAACCACCGCTCATCGGGTTGCTGGCAAAGGCGCCGGGTGAAAGTGTGGTGACCTTGACATCCGTGGCCGCAAGCAGGGGTTGCGTTGTCTCGGTAAAGAAGTCGACGGGGCCCACAACGCCCGGAATTCCAACAGGCCCACCAGTCAGGCTTGCATCGGACAGGCGCAAGCCGACAGCGCCATGGGATTCACCGGCAATCAGAACATTGCCATTGTCCAGACGGATCACGCTGTCGATCTTGTCGAAGATGAACAAGTCGGTACTGGTTGCTATGCCAACCACCTGGCCGGTCGAGCCAAGCAGAGTCACAGTCTGCTGTGTGGGGTCGGCCGACTCTCGGACTAGAGCCACATAGCCATTGCCGGCGTCGGTCAGAAAACTGGGCGTGTCTGAAGCACCTGGGTTGTCGGGATCGATGTCAACAAATTGGTGTGGGTTGCCAAGATTGTCGAAAAACGGTTTTGGTGCGCCGGTGGGGTCGAAGCTGACGGCAAATGCGTCGACATCCGCCGAAATGTCGCCCCAGTTCAGCGTCGAATTGAACGACACCATGAAACCGCCATCTGCCGTTGCCGCGACCTGGGGCGAATCCTGCATCCCGGGGGTCCAGCCATTGACCTGGATCGTGTCGCTGGAGGCGGTGCCATCCGCGTTATAGATCCGCGCAAACACTCCGCCGTCGGTATCAACGAAACCATCGGCCGGTGAGGCAAGAACTTCTTGCCAGACCACGACGAAACGACCGTCGGCGAGAACCGCCACCTCCGGATTGCGACCTGCCGGGTTTAGGCCGGCAGATTCAATGACAAACGCCTGCGATTGCGCTGAGATCGACATGGGAATACCTGTTCGTTGTTTTGGTTGCTCGATTTTTGCCAAAGCTTACGCGATCAACCGAATCGGTCAATATTTCGTTGAGGAATGCGGTATTAATACGACAGACTACTGCAAAAATGCCCGCAAGTGGCTGTAGTAGGGCATCGCAGCGGCGGCCAGATCGGCGAAATGTCCAGTCAAATCTGGGAGCGGCCCTTCGGGATCTTCAAATCCGGTGGAGTTGTGGACGGTGCCATACCAATGCGGCGCCCAGACGCCGTCATAGGGTTTGGGGCCAATTGGCCAGTGCAGCATGCTTGGGGAAAATGCGATCCCAAGCCGGGCGCAAAGGTCGGAAAGCGCTTTGGTCGGGTTCGCGCGAATATCGCCGCTGTCAATGACATGGGGTGCGTTGCCTTGCCAGTCTGCCACCTGATCAAAAAGCTCGGCCTGCTGGACAAAGCCGATATCGGCGAGCGTCGGCGCCTCGCGCTTCTTGGCATAGCTTGCAACGACGCGGTCGGGATGGCGGATCAGAAAGACATTGGTCAGGCCACGCATGAAGCTGCGGTCAAAGGCCGGGATCATGTGCAGCGTCATGTGTTTCTGATAATAAAGGCTCTGCTCTTGCGGAATTGGCCCCAAAAGGGCGCGGCCAACGGCCAAAGGATCATTGTCCTGCGCCGCAATCACTGCCTGTTTCATTGGGTGGTCGATGCCGGTTGCCGCAAGGTAGGCGCCGTAAAACGGTTCATCCACCACGGCGCAGTCGCCGCGCGCCGCAAAGGCATACATCATCGCAGTCGACAGGTTGCGCGGCCCGGACCACATCGCGATCCGGTGCGGATCGGGGGTCATGCGCCAACCATTTCGTTGTAAAGGGTGCGCAGCCGTTCGGTCATCGGCCCGATTTGGCCGGTGCCGATCTGCCGCCCGTCAATGGTGCCGACCGGAGTTTGCGCGCCGAAGGTTCCCGTCAAGAACGCCTCGTCAGCGGAATAAGTGTCGACGAGGCTGAAATTGCGCTCGAACACCGGGATGTCATTGGCTTGGCAAAGGTCGATGACCTTTTGCCGCGTGATGCCGTTCATGCAGTAGTCACCCGTGCTGGTCCAGACTTGACCCTTGCGCACGATGAAGAAATTGCAGGCGTTAGTGGTGTTCACAAAGCCATGCACGTCCAGCATCAACGCCTCGTCCGCACCGGCCTTTTCGGCGGCGATGCACGCCAAGATGCAGTTCAGCTTGGAATGCGAGTTCAACTTGGGGTCCTGGGTCATCGGCAGGCCGCGCATATGCGGCACTGTGGCCAGCCGGATCGGCCGTGGCAAGTTCGGGCGGCTGTGCTCCATGATGATGACCACGGTCGGGCCACGCTGCGACAGGCGCGGATGTTGGAACGGTCTGGTCTTGACGCCCCGCGTCACCATCAGGCGGGCATGGGCGTCGGTGACCATGCCGTTGGCTTTTTGTGTGTCGAACAAGGCAGAAATCATCACATCTTTGGACATGGCGATATTCAGATCAATGGCTTTTGCGGCGTCAAACAGCCGGTCGATATGCTCTTCCACGAACGCCCACTTGCCATTGTAAAGCCTGATCCCCTCCCACACGCCGTCGCCCAGCATAAAGCCGGAGTCATAGACCGAGACCATCGCTTCGGCCTTCGGCACGATGCGGCCATTGACGTAGATGTGGATCGCTTCGTTGCGGGCATCCTCTGCGGCCCGATGGGTGGAAATGGAATCGGTCATGTGTCTCTCCAGCAAGGGAAGGTCAGGAGGCTACGCTTTGGATTTCTTCCGCGATATGGCGCTGTACCCAGGGCCGGCCTTTGGCAAATATGGCAAAACGCTCGGGGAAGCCGTCTTGCAGGGCCAGCAAGGCGGCGCGCAACGTGTCGGTATGGTTGATCGTGCGGGCGCACCAGATGATGCGGGTCAGCACGATCCAACTTGACGGATCGGCGCGATAGGCACTGTGCAGGGCGGAAAGCTGATCAAAGTGGCTGTGAAAATGCGCGTGACAGTCGGCCACAGCCAGGCTGAGCCCGACATGGCCCTGCTCCATCCCGTCATGCGCCGCAAACACCAGACGGGCCCGGTCATGGGCGCCAACGCTCATCAGTTGTTCACCAAGGCGCTGAACCTCTTCGGCACGGTTGAATTTCGGCACATGACCCAAGACGCCGACCACAAAAGACATCACCTGGGCCAACCCAGTATCCGACAGACTGACCGGGACAATGCCATCTTCGCGGAACGCCGGTTCCTTCAGCGGATCCTTGGCGTTGAAATCGGCAAAGAACGAGACGTAGCGGCACTGCGCAACGTTGGCCAGCCGCCAGAAGTCGCCCCAGCGGAACAGGGCGGTTTGCAATGTGCCGATTTCGACGACAAAACTTTGCGGATTGGCGAACAGCATATTGGTGAAACCGGCGCCATGGTAGGAAATCATCATCTCGGCATTGGCCATGATGGCGATTTGCTCCAAGGGCGTCAGGCGCTCGAAAGCCACAAATTCGAAATCGAACAGTTTGAGCATTTCCAGAAGGGCCGCTTCGCCCTTCATGGCGCGGGTCCGGGATTGATCACCATCACGGCCCACCCAGAAACGTCGCGGCAGATGGCTGAAGTCTTTGCCCTCGATGGCCCGCAAAGCCCGGGCGCGCAGCTTGACCAGGCTGGAATCGAGTGAATTGTTCATCAAAAGGGCCTGCGACGACCGCGTGGCCCGGCGCGCCTCCCAATAGACGTCATTGGGGGCGTACAGATCCATCAGGCCGACTTCGGCGGCGGGCATCTGGTAAAAGCTGCTGGAGAAATTGTAGGGCGTCACCACGCTGGAATGATGCACCGGCGAGCGTTGAAACACCACGCGGTCCGCCAGTTCGGGGAACAGCGCCTGAATGAAATTCATCGCGAAGGGACGAAGCTTTTCGTTGTTGTTGGGATAGTGCAAGTAAACCGGTCCGGTCAGACCGGCCTCTTCAACCAGGCACAGTTGGCACAGGGACTCGGTGACAAAGTGGAAGTAGTTGAAGGTGTTGCGGCACTCAACAGCAAAGGGCGTGTCCTTGGGTATCGGGCTTTCATGGAGCGGCAGGTTTCTCTCAGCTGCGTGATCCTGACAGCGCAGAAAATAGTCCACCAGAACCTTATCCAGCCCGGCATCGAACTTGCGGTCTTTGGTGCAGTATTTGTTCAAGAGACGAAACCCGGCCGCCCCGCTGATCAGGCATTTCTCATTGACCGTCACAAAGGATTTCTTGAACCAGGCGTCTTGCAGCAGAACCGGGAACGTATTGAACTCGATTGCCTTGTTGAAACGCTTGTTGCGGGTGGTAAAGGCCAGAAATTTGTCGAGCTTTTCATTGATCTCGCCGTGTTCGCTGGCTGAAAACCCGACGATATGGGTGTGTTCGATAGGTCGCCACAAAAAATCCGGCTGCCGCAAGGCGCTGAAGCCCTTGGCTCTGTACGGGTCGAGGATCAGCTCGTCTGGCCTGCGGTCGAAAGCGATCTGATTCAGCACGGTCCGCTCTGCCGGGGTTGGTTCTTAGGTATGTCGATGATTCTTACCACGGGTTGTGACCTTTTCCAGTGCCTACAGCAACTAACAGCGGTTTCCTTTCGTCTGGCAAGGTGCTTTTGTTGCCAGTGAGCGACGGGGCGAGGGTTTAGGTGACGACAGACGACGGCGTAACGCCAATGATGGCGCAATACCTTGAGATCAAGGCACGCTATCCGGGAGCCATCCTGTTTTATAGGATGGGCGATTTCTTTGAGATGTTCTTTGACGATGCGGTTGCGGCCGCCGAGGCGCTGGATATCGCCCTGACCAAGCGCGGCACCCATCAGGGCCAGCCCATCCAGATGTGTGGAGTGCCGGTCCATGCATCGGAGGGCTATCTGCTCACCCTCATCCGCAAGGGGTTTCGGGTTGCGATTGCCGAGCAGATGGAGGACCCGGCTGAGGCGAGGAAGCGCGGCTACAAAGCTGTGGTCAGGCGCGATGTGGTTCGGCTGGTGACGCCGGGAACGCTGACCGAGGACAGCTTGCTGGAGGCGCGGCGCAACAACTATCTGTGCGCTGTGGCGTTCGTGCGCGACGAAGCCGCTGTGGCCTGGGCAGATATTTCGACAGGCGAATTGCGGGTGATGCCGACGTCGATGATCCGTCTGGGGCCGGATCTGGCGCGCCTTTCGCCGCGTGAAGTGCTGATATCGGAAGCAAGAACTGCTGATTTGGCCGCGTTGGTGTCTGAATCCGGGGCTGCGCCGACCGAATTGGCGCGGGGCAGTTTTGACAGTGCCAACGCCGAGAAACGGCTGTGCGCCCTCTTTGCGGTCGGCACACTGGAGGCTTTCGGCAGCTTTGGGCGGGCTGACGTGGCCGCAATGGGCGCGCTGGTCGAATATCTGGACCTGACCCAGCGCGGCAAGGTTCCCCTGTTGCAGGCACCTCAACGCGAGCTTGTCGGCGGCGCATTGCAGATCGACGCGGCAACCCGCCGCAACCTGGAGATTTCCGCGTCCTTTGCGGGCGGGCGCGAGGGCTCACTGCTTGCCGCGATGGATCATACGGTCACCTCTGGCGGGGCGCGACTGCTGGAGCGTCGCCTGTCCAATCCGTCCATGGACCTTGAGGTCATCAGGGCACGGCTGGCGGCTGTTGGCTGGTTGGTGAAGGCTGGGACAGTGCGTGAGGCATTGCGCGCCGATCTGCGGCTGGTGCCCGATATCGACCGCGCGTTGTCGCGCCTTGCGCTTGATCGCGGCGGACCGCGCGATCTGGCTGCAATCCGCAATGGGCTGGCACAGGCTCGGCATCTGGCGACGCTGGTAGCCGAGGCCCCCCGGATTTTGGCTGAAGCCGGGCGCGCCCTGCAAGGCCATGGCGAACTTGTCGCACTTCTCGAGCGGGCGCTGATCGCGGAGCCGCCGCTGCTGGCACGCGATGGCGGCTTCATTTCTGCCGGATATGACGATGATCTGGACCGCACGCGGCAGTTGCGCGATGAAGGGCGGGGCGTCATCGCCGGAATGCAAGCCGAGTTCATCACGGCGACCGGCATCGCAAGCTTGAAAGTCAAGCACAACAATGTGTTGGGCTATTTCATCGAGACCACAGACACCCACGCCGCGCGGATGTTGGCACCGCCCCTGTCGGACCGTTTCGTTCATCGTCAGACGACGGCCAATCAAGTGCGCTTTACGACGATTGAACTGAGCGAGTTGGAAACCCGGATTTTGAACGCCGGAAACCGGGTGCTGGAGATCGAGGCCCGACACTTTGAGGCACTGCGTCAAGCCGGGCTGGCCCAAGCCGGGGCCATTGCGGAGGCGGCGCGTGGATTGGCGGAAATTGACCTGGCGGCCGGGTTGGCCGATCTGGCTGTTCTGGATAATTGGGTAGAACCGCTGGTGGACGAAAGCCGGGCCTTTGAGGTGACGGGCGGGCGCCACCCGGTGGTGGAGCGGGCGCTGCGGCGCCAGAGTGGCGGCGCCTTTGTCGCCAATGATTGCATGCTGTCCGCGGGATCAACGCCCGCCATCTGGTTGTTGACCGGGCCGAACATGGCGGGCAAATCAACCTTCCTGCGGCAAAACGCGCTGATCGCCCTTCTGGCGCAGATGGGCAGCTTTGTGCCGGCAACTTCGGCCCATATCGGGTTGGTCAGCCAGTTGTTCAGCCGGGTCGGGGCAGCAGATGATCTGGCGCGAGGTCGGTCGACCTTCATGGTCGAGATGGTCGAGACGGCGGCGATCCTCAATCAGGCCGATGATCGCGCGCTGGTCATTCTGGACGAGATCGGGCGTGGCACCGCAACCTATGATGGCTTGTCGATCGCCTGGGCGACGCTGGAACATCTGCATGATGTCAATCGCTGCCGGGCGCTGTTCGCCACCCATTATCACGAGATGACCGCACTGGCGGGCAAGCTCACGGGTGTTGAAAACGCCACCGTGACGGTCAAGGAATGGGAGGGCGAAGTCGTCTTTCTGCACGAGGTGCGCAAGGGTGCCGCGGACCGGTCTTATGGGGTGCAGGTGGCACGGCTGGCCGGCCTGCCGCGTGCCGTGATCGAACGCGCCAAACTGGTGTTGGAGGCGCTGGAGGCTGGAGAGCGGCAGGGCGGGCAAAAAGCGCTGATTGACGATCTGCCGCTGTTTCGCGCGGCGGTTATACAGGCACCCAGGGCCAAGGTTATGACTTCGGCGGTGGAAGAGCGGCTGAAGCTGGTGATGCCAGACGAATTGTCGCCTAAAGAGGCGCTGAGCCTGCTTTATGAATTGCGGGCGTTGCTGGATCAGTAGCGCGCCGACGGCCCCGAGGCGGCGGTTTCTGGATCAACCCTGCGTGTTGGAGGAT
>JANXPK010000672.1 GCA_025357355.1 Rhodobacterales bacterium | reverse complement strand
AGGCGGAGGTTGCGGCGCGGGCCTTGGGCTGGGCGACGGGGCTGGCGGGCTTTCTGCGTGCCGTGCCCGAACTGGAGGCGCGAGGACGGGTGCCGCTGGTGGACGGTCGGCCTGAAGCGGTACGGGCGTTGGCCGAAGATGGCTTGCGCTGCGTCAGGGTGGCGCGGCAGGGGCGGCATTTGTTGGGGGCGGCGGCACCGGCCTTGCTGGCGGGCTGGCAGACCGAGGCGCTGCTGCGGCAGGTCTGCCGTGATCCTTTGGCCGTGGCAGAGGGCCGGGCGCAGCTTTCGGAATTTGGCCGACGCGGACGGCTGGTCTGGGCGGCTTTCACGGGGCGGGTTTGATGCGGCGGGCGGGGCCTTTGGATGTTGCCGACATCACGGCGCTGACGCGGACGGCTTATGCGCCTTGGGTCGCGGTGATTGGGCGCGAGCCCTTGCCGATGACGGTCGACTATGCGGCGGTGGTGCAAACCCATCTGATCGACCTTCTGCATCAGGACAGCCTGATCGCGCTGATCGAGATGGTGCCGATGGCGGGTCATCTGTTGATCGAAAATGTCGCCGTTCATCCGGACCATCAGGGCAGGGGCCTCGGACGGCAACTGATGGACCATGCCGAGACGGCGGCGCGTAGGATGGGTCTGGACGAGCTCAGGCTTTATACCAACGCGGCATTCGCACGAAATCTGGCATTCTATCAGCGGCTTGGCTATGAGGTGACCGAAAGGCGGCCCTTCCGGGAGGGCCACACGGTCTATTTCGCCAAGCGGCTTTAGAACGAGATGTTTCTAGATCGCCGCAAACCAGATCTTCTTCTTGCCCGGAATCAAGCGCAGCGCCGGGCAATGCCCGACCGCCCCCCCGGCGGGCATTCCCCACCGTCGTCACGAAGCTTGCCGGCTGGAGGTCTGCACCATCAAGCTTTGACCTCAGCCGATTGATGCCCACCCGGCGGTCAGGCATTGCCCTATGACAGCGCGGGTCGAGAGGATGCAAGGCCGCACCGATCATCGGTCAGGACATGTGGCCGGATCCTATGTAGAACAGATTGGCCAGGACCGGGCAACTTGCCAAGGTCGGTTTCTGGCCCGGAACAGGTTTGAGATTTCACACCCCAACGCCCGAGGTGGGATATTTATGGACCAATGATGCGGGCTTCGGTCCGGCTTGACGGCTACGTCTTTGGCGCGGTCAGCCGCCCAAGGCTACCACACCGGGCAATTGCTTGCCCTCCATCCACTCCAGAAAGGCGCCGCCCGCCGTCGAGATGAAGGTGAAATCCGCCGCCGCCCCGGCCTGATTGAGGGCGGAAACGGTGTCGCCGCCACCTGCCACCGATACCAGCCTACCCTCCCGCGTCAGCCGTGCCGCCACCCGGGCTGCCGCCATGGTCGATGCATCGAACGGCGGGATTTCAAAGGCGCCCAGCGGGCCGTTCCAGATCAGCGTCTTGCAGGCCTGAAACACCGCCGTCAGTTCGGCAAGCGTTTCGGGACCGGCGTCGAGGATCATCTGATCGGCCGGGCAGGCATTGACCTTGACGGTGCGATAGGCCGTCCCGGCCTTGAACTCGCTCGCCACGACGACATCGAAAGGCAGGTGAATGCGGCAGCCCACCGCCTTGGCCTTGACCAGAATCTCGCGCGCGGTCGGGGCCATGTCGTGTTCGGCAAGCGACCTGCCAACCTCGAACCCTTGTGCTGCGAGGAACGTATTGGCCATGCCGCCGCCGATCACCAGATGATCGACCTTGGTCACCAGGTTGCCCAGAAGGTCAAGCTTGGTCGAAACCTTGGCCCCCCCCACCACAGCCACCACCGGGCGCTGCGGCGTGCCCAGAGCCGCCTCAAGCGCACGCAATTCAGCCTCCATCAGGCGACCGGCGGCGCAAGGCAGCAGCCGCGCCAGCGCCTCGGTCGAAGCATGGGCGCGGTGGGCGGCCGAGAAGGCGTCGTTGACAAAGATGTCGCCCAAAGCGGCCAGTTGGGCGGCAAATGCCGGGTCGTTCTTTTCCTCGCCCGCATGGAACCGGGTGTTTTCCAAAAGAACCACATCGCCCGGCCCGGCGGCCTTGATCGCGGCTTGCGCGGGCGGGCCGACGCAATCGCTGCCGAACACCACCTTGCGGCCAAGCGAGGCCTCAACTGCCGTCACGACATGCGACAGGCTCATCTCGGGCACGACCTTGCCCTTGGGCCGGTCGAAATGGGCAAGCAGGACCACCTTGCCGCCGCGCGCAATGATATCCTCGACCGTGGGGCGGATCTTGTCGATCCGCGTGGTGTCGGTGACAACGCCCGCTTCCATCGGCACGTTGATGTCGACGCGGGTCAGCACGACCTTGCCCGCCAGTGTCACGTCGTCCAGAGTTTTCCAGGCCATGTTCGCCTCCATCAAAATCTGCTCCTCTTTCCGCGCAACCGGCGCCTTCGTCAACCGTCTGCTCTTTCCCTTCCGCGCGGTCGCGGGTAGTTTCCGCGCCAAACCCAACCAAGGAATACTGGAATGGCCGACATCAAGGACCCCGAAAACACCATCATCGTGACGCTGAAAGGCGGCGAAGTGGTCATTGACCTGCTGAAGGACATCGCCCCTTTGCATGTCGAGCGTATGAAAATTCTGGCGCGCGCCAAGGCTTATGACAATGTCTGTTTTCACCGTGTCATCGACGGCTTCATGGCACAGACCGGCGATGTCGAGAATGGCAACATGGAGAACAACTTCAACCTGCGCCGCGCGGGCACCGGCGGGTCTGAACATCCCGATGTTCCGGCGGAATTTTCGGGGATCCCGCATGACCGCGGCACCATCGGGGCAGCGCGTTCGTCCAACCCCAATTCAGCGAACAGCCAGTTCTTCATCAATTTCAAGGACAACCACTTCCTGAACCGGCAATACACGGTTTATGGCCGGGTGATCTCGGGGATGGACCATGTCGATGCCATCGCCAAGGGCGAGCCGCCGGCCAACCCCGACCGTATGATCTCTGTCAGGGTGGCCGCCGATGTTCAGTAAATCTCTGGCTCTCGCGGCCCTGCTTTTTGCAACGCCGGTTCTGGCTGAAGGCGATGGCCCCGGCCCCAATCTGGTGATCGAAGTCTCAGGGGCCGCCAATGGCGAGGTTGTCATCGACCTCAACCCCGACATCGCCCCCAAGGCCGTGGCGCAAATCGTGGCGCTGGCCAAGGCCGGCGCCTATGACAACGTGGTCTTCCACCGCGTCATCGACGGCTTCATGGCGCAGACCGGCGACGTTCAATACGGCAAGAAGGGCGGCGACATGTCGCAGGCGGGGACAGGTGGTTCGACCATGCCCAACCTGCCAGCCGAGTTCTCCAAGGTGCCATTCGAGCGCGGCGTCGTCGGCATGGCGCGGGCAAGCGACCCCAACAGCGCCAACAGCCAGTTCTTCATCATGTTCGCACCCGGCGATTTTCTGAACGGCCAATACACCGTGGTCGGCAAGGTCATCAAAGGCATGGACGTGGTCGACCAGATCAAACGCGGCGACGGCCAGAACGGCGAGGTCAGCGACCCCGACGTGATGACCAAGGTCACCGTTCAGCAATGATCCTGCGGGGATGCGGGTGCGCCCGCCTCCCCTCGATACCTCTGAAAGGGACGTCCATGGATTATCGATTGCTCGGCGCCTCTGGGTTCAGGGTACCCGCCCTCACCCTCGGCACCGGCACCTTTGGTGGCGGCAATGACTTCTTCCGGTCCTGGGGCAACACCGACGCCGCCGAAGCAACGCGGCTGGTCGACATCTGCCTTGACGCCGGACTGACCGTGTTCGACAGCGCCGAGGGCTATTCCGCCGGTGCCGCCGAAGAAATTCTTGGCGCCGCCATCAAGGGCCGCCGCGACAGGGTTCTGATCTCGACCAAATCGGCCTTCCGCTCTGGGCCGGGCGCCAATGACGTCGGCTCCTCGCGCATCAACCTCTTGCGCGCCGTCGACGGCTCGCTGCGCCGACTTGGCACCGACCATATCGACCTGTTCCAACTGCACGCCTTTGACGCGATGACCCCTCTCGAAGAGGTGCTGCGCGCGCTGGATGACCTCGTGACGGCAGGCAAGATCCGCTACATCGGCTGTTCCAACTTTTCGGGCTGGCACCTCATGAAATCTTTGGCGATTTCCGACCGGCTTGGCCTTGTGCGCCACATCGCGCATCAGGCCTATTATTCGCTTCTGGGCCGCGACTATGAATGCGAATTGATGCCGCTCGGCCTTGATCAGGGTGTCGGCTGCGTGGTGTGGAGCCCGCTGGGCTGGGGGCGTCTGGGTGGCAAATACCGCCGCAACACCCCCATCGACGCCTCGGCCCGGGCCATCCGCAGTGGTAAGGCCGCGCCTCCGGTATCGGACGAGGTGTTCTATGCCGTGATGGACGTGCTCGACGCGATTGCGGGTGAGACTGGCAAGACCGTACCGCAGATCGCGCTGAACAGGCTCTTGACCCGCCCGACCGTGTCGACCGTCATCATCGGCGCCCGCAATGAGGCGCAGTTGCGCGAGAACCTTGGTGCGGTGGGGTGGACCTTGACCCCGTCGCAATTGGCTGCATTGGACGCCGTCAGCCGCCCGGCCTTGCCCTATCCCTATTGGCACCAGCAGGGGTTCGAACGCAATCCGTCTCCGGTCTGAGGGACTGCCGCCGCCGATTCGCAAG
>JANXPK010000669.1 GCA_025357355.1 Rhodobacterales bacterium | reverse complement strand
CGATGTACGGACCCTCGCCCCATTCGGTGTGGGACAGCAAGGATCTGATCGACAAGATCAATCCCTTGTGGGGCGAGAAGGACGAGGCCAAGCGGATTCAGGGCTGGAAGGACGTCGACCGCTATATCGCGGAAAACGCCTACGTGATCCCGCTCTTGCAATACGTCCAGCCGATCCTGGCCGCCAAGGGCGTGGTGGTGACGCCGCATCGGTCGGGGGCGCTGCTGCCCTATCTGATGAAGCGGGCTTGAGCGGCGAGGCCGGGGGGATTTCACATCCCCCCGCACCCCCCTGTGGGATATTTATGAAAAGACGAAGGGGAGGGCAGATGACCCTGCTGCGGACCATTCTGCTGCGCCTGATCACAACGGCCGTGACGCTGTTCGGCGTGGCGGTGATCGTGTTCGTCGTCGTCCGCGTGGTGCCGGGCAATCCCATCGCCATGATGCTGCCGCCGGGGGCGACGCAGGTGGATATCGACCGGCTGACAGCATTTTACGGACTGGACAAGTCCATCGCGCAGCAATTCCTGATCTGGGGTGCGGGGGTGTTGCACGGTGATTTCGGCACCTCGATCACGTCGCGCCAGCCGGTGCTGGCGCTGGTGCTGGGGCGGCTGCCCGCGACACTGGAACTGTCGGTCCTGGCCCTCGCGATGGCGGTGCTGATGGGCGGGGCGGCGGCCTTGACCGGAACGCGGCTGCGGGGAACCCGCGTCGAGGGCGGGATCGACATTGCCGGCGGCATGGCGCTGTCGATCCCCGATTTCCTGTGGGGACTGATCCTGATCCTGCTGTTCGGCGTGCTGGTGCCGGTGTTCCAGATCTCTGGCCGGGTGACGCCCTCGCTCAAGCTGCCGTTCAGCAGCAATTTCTATCTGGTCGAAAGTCTGGCCCGGCTGCGCTTCGATCTGACCCGCGATCTGTTGTCGCACATGTTCCTGCCGGCCCTCGCACTTGCCATTCCCCTGACTGCCATCATCGCGCAACTGCTCAAGCAAAGCCTGAAAGAGACGATGCATCTGGATTACGTCACCCTTGCCCGCACCCAGGGCTACAGCGAGGCGCGGGTGATCTGGCGGCAGGCCCTGCCCAACGCCATCCTGCCGACCCTGACGCTGGTCGGGGTGCAGTTCACCTTTCTGATCGGCGGCACCGTGATCATCGAACGGATGTTCTCGTATGAAGGTCTGGGCAACATGGCCATCGACGCCGTGATCAACCGCGACCTGCCGCTGATCCAGGGCATCGTGATCCTGTTTGCCGTGATCTTTACCGGGGTCAACCTGCTGGTCGATCTGACCTATGCCGCCTTGAACCCACGGCTGCGCCATGGCTGATGGCCGTATGGAGGTGCGCCGTCGTGCCGGACTACGGCTGTGGCTGTCGGCGGCCTGGCTGGCGGTGGTGGTGGTGGTGGCCCTGCTGGCCCCACATCTGGCCCCGAAGAACCCGTTGGAGCAGGACCTGTTCTCTGGCCGCCTGCCGCCGTTCTGGCAGCACGGCGCCGATCCCGCCTTTGTGCTTGGAACCGACTCATTAGGCCGCGACGTGCTGAGCCGCATCATCTTTGGCAGCCGCATCGCCCTGTCGGTGGCGCTGATCTCCGGCACGTTGACTTGCCTGATCGGGGCCAGCCTTGGCCTTCTGGCCGGGTTTTTCCGCGGCTGGGTCGATCTGGTGATCTCGCGCCTGATCGACATCTGGATGGCCTTTCCGCCGGTCCTGTTCTCGATCCTCCTGATCGCCGTCATCGGCCCGGGCCTCGGCTCGATCATCCTCGCCATCGTGGTCATCGACTGGACCCGCTTTGCCCGCGTTGTACGGGCCGAGGCGATGGCGCAGGGCGCGATGGATTATATCGCCTCCGCCCGCGTCGCCGGGCGCGGGCGCATGGGCATCCTGTGGCGTGAGGTGCTGCCCAACGTGCTGCCGATCATCGTGGTTCTTCTGACCCTCGAAATGGGCATCGCCGTCATCGTCGAGGCGATCCTGTCCTTCGTCAACCTCTCGATCTCGACCGACTTTCCCACCTGGGGCGGGATGATTTCCGAAGGCCGCGCCTCGGTGCATCAGGCGTGGTGGGTGCTGGTGTTTCCGCTGGTCACGCTGTTCCTCACCGTCCTGTCGTTCTCCCAACTGGGCGAGGGGTTGAAGGACCGCTTCGATCCGGTGTTGCGATGAACTATCTCTCGGTCCGCCATCTGACGGTACGGCTCAAAGGCGGCGGGCTCCTCTTGCGCGATGTGTCGCTAGAGGTGGCAGCGGGCGAGGTGCGCGGCCTCGTCGGCGAAAGCGGCGCGGGCAAGTCGATGATCGGCAAGGCGATCCTCGGCATCCTGCCCCGTGCGGTCGAAATCACTGGCGGCCAGATCGTGCTGGACGGAACCGACCTTCTGACCCTGCCACCGGCCCAGCGCCGCATCCGCATCGGCGCCACCTGCGCGCTGATCCCGCAAGATCCGCTGACAGCACTCAACCCCTCGCACCGCATCGGGCGCCAGATCACCGACCGGCTGGTCGACATTCTGGGCTGGAGCCGCATGGGTGCCGAGGCGCGGGCGTTGGAACTGCTCGCCGATGTTCAGATCACCGCCCCCGAACACGTGCTGCGCCAGTACCCGCACGAACTCTCCGGCGGCATGAGGCAGCGCATCCTGATCGCTTCAGCCTTCGCCGCCGAGCCAAAACTGATCATCGCCGACGAACCGACCACCGCGCTCGATGTCACTGTGCAGAAACAGATCCTCAAGCTGATCGCCGGGTTGCAGGCCAAGCATGGCACCGCCCTTCTGTTCGTCACCCATGACCTTGGCGTCGTCAGCAAGGTCTGCCAAAGTCTGTCGGTCCTTTATGCGGGCAAGGTGGTCGAGGATACCACCATCCGCCGCTTCTTCGCCGGTCCCGCCCACCCCTATTCCGCCGCCCTTCTGGCTGCGACGCCGAAATACACCGACCCGACCGCCGGGCTGAACCCGGTGCCCGAAGCCGTCCTTGCCGCCGTCCGCGCCGAGGTCGAGCATGGCTGACCTTTACACCGTTCAGGGCCTTCGCCTTTCTCTCGCCGACATGACGCGCAAACCGCTGTTCGGCGCCGCTCCACGGCTCGAAATCCTCAAAGGCCTCGATTTCACCATCCCCAAGGGCAGCGTTCTGGGCATCGTCGGCGGCTCGGGGTCGGGCAAATCCACCCTCGGGCGGGCCTTGGTGCGGCTTCTGGAACCCTCCG
>JANXPK010000649.1 GCA_025357355.1 Rhodobacterales bacterium | reverse complement strand
CGTGGAAAAGCCCTTCGAGCGCGCCGCCATTCTCGCCGTTGATCTGGGCGCCGACCATGGTCTGCAGCAGGCTCTGCAACAGCGTGGAGCCCGAGCGCCCATAGGTCACGATGAAGATCGTGCCTTTCAGATGAGGGGTTTGTGCGGAAATCATTCGCTGGAAACTCCGGCATGGCTGGCCTCAAGGTCCCTTCAGACCAGAAGGCGAGGCTTGGGGATTGCGGGGCGCGGTCATTGTGCCGCAGGGTTTGCCTCCAGGCTGGCGATTTCGCGCTGCCAGAGTGTCACGTAGTCCGCGGTGCCAAGCGGCTTGGTGATGAGGCTGCGGGCCTTTGCCAGGGCCGCATCATTGCCTGCAAGCTCTTCGATCAGGCGGCCAAGCGCCTCGAAATCGCCAACCGGGAACAGCCTGCCCCAGCCCGACACCTTTTCGCGCATGCCGCCGATATTGGAGGCGATGACCGGGGTGCCGGCCAGGCGGGCTTCCTGGATGACGACGGGCGAATTTTCCCACCAGGTCGACGGCACGATCAGCCAGCCGTTCGCCTGCATGAGGCCGACGGCATCGGTTGCCGCATAGCGGCCGTGAAAGCGGATGATGTCCTTGACCAGTTCTTCCTCGGGCCACAGTTCGCGGAACCGGGCCTCGGTGACCCCATAGACGTCGATCGAGAAATCCAGGTCCGGGTCGTGGTTGCTCAGCCAACGCGCCGCGCGAACCAGAATGTTCAGCCCCTTGGTCGGTGTCGCCTGGCCGAAGAAGGCAAAGCGGCAGCTGGAGCCCGCGGGCCGTTTGCCGTCCTGATCAAAGCCGTCCTGATCAAAGCCACCCTGATCAAAGTCCGAGGTCATGCCGTTTTCCAGGACGCGAATGCGGGCGGCGGGTGCGCCCCAGGCGATGAAGCGATCGGCCAGAAACTGGCTGGGGCAGATCAGCAGGTCGAAGCATTCCAGCATTTCCAGCATGCGCCGCTGCCGGACCAGGAAATTGACCGGGTTATGGCTGGGAAAACACAGCGCGCAGGCCACCGGCCCGGCCTCGCGGCACAGCTGGTTGGTGCCGCGCTTGATCATCTGGCCGTCGTTCATGCAGATCGCCATGAATTCGTGCAGCGTACAGATGAAGCGGGCCTCCGGCCTGGCCTTGCGCAAGCGGCGGATCACCCCGGCGCCAATGTTCCAGAAATGGTGAAAATGGTAGATATCGGCGTCATAGCGCAAAAGCATGCGCAAAAGTTCGTCTTCGTCCTCCACGGTCGGCTGCTCCAGCAGATAGATATCCATCGGCGCCGTGCGGAAGATATAGTCGTTGCGGCCGAACGCCACCATGCGCTGACCCCCGGGGAACAGGGTGTTGGCCAGGGCAGGGTCATAGGCTGCGCCGAGGAAATGCACGTCCATTCCCATCTCGCGCATATGGGTGAACTGACGATAGGCGGCCACTTCGCCGCCGCCGTCCTTCAGTTGCGGATGAGAATGAGAAATGATGAGGGTTCTGGTCACGACAACCGCTCCAATGCGCCACGCCGGAAGGCAAGATTTTCAAGAAAACGCACGGCTTCGGACGCAGTTTCGGCCCCTTCGGACAGGAAGGCGGCGCTGTATTCACGGAATTCACCCAGTCCGGCCCGGGCAAATTCGTGCACCAGCCACCGCAGCTGACCACTTTGCGACACGAAGGCCGACGCGTCGGCGGCATCCAGAGCAAAGGCCTTCAGGTCAATCTGCACCACGAAAGGCACGCTGTTCAGGCAAAGCTGCATCGCGTCTTCGGGCGTGATCACAGCAAAATCCGTGCCGCTGATCTGGGTGAGAAAGACGGCGGTGATCGGTGCGCCCCGGGCGCGCAGGTCGCGAAACAGCGGAAAGACATTCACCTGAAACAGCGATGTGCTGCTGGCAACGATCAGGTATCTGGCCCCCGGCGACCAGTCGGCGACGGGCATCTTGCCAGAAACCCACCGCACGCTCAGAAACTGCTCGCCGGCCTCGGCCTGATCGGCCTTGGCGGCCTGGACCATAAAGTCGGTCACATTGCGGTTTGTGATCACGACTTCCGATTTTTCGGGGCAGGCGCCGCGCAGGTAGCGCAACACGTCACGGATCAGGCCGTGGTCCATGTTGTGGTTCAGCGCGATGGCCACGGGCCCACCCAATGACCCATCGGGCGCGGTCTTGCGCACCAGGGTTGGCACCTGGGGCGCCAGGGTCTTGAGAATGCGGCCAAGGATATCGGGCGCCATCACGGTCTGGCTCAGACGCTGCAGCTGGGTGCCCAGGGCCTCCGGGCTTTGCCTGGCCAGGGCGCGCACCCGCACCAGCGGCCGATCCTTGCAGCTCAGACAGATGACACAAAGTGCCTTTGCCGAAATCGGGACATTCGGCCTAGCCGCCCCGACAAAGCCCGACGACACCCCGACCCGCAAACTGGCGACTTGCAGTTCGCTCAGATCGGCGCGCATGAACTGTTGCCAGTCGATATGGATCGCCAGCAGACGATCCTCGTCCAGAACCATGGCCACCCGTCTGAGACCGCCCTTTTCCTGATTGGCCTGATCGGTCGCCATCCATCCGGAGGTGACGACACGGCAAGGCTCATCGTAAAGATGTGCCATATCCAGGGCCAGGGCCGCGGTGCCGGACTCTGCCAGTCCGACGACTTCCGACATTTGCAGCGCGCGGGCGTGGACCAGCCCGATCTGTTCGGGCGTTTCAAGCTCGATCTGGCCCAGTCCCGCGGCGAGCAGCAGGTCGGCGAAGACCTCTTCCAGGCT
>JANXPK010000612.1 GCA_025357355.1 Rhodobacterales bacterium | reverse complement strand
CAGCGCCAACGCGTGGCCCTCGCCCGCGCCATTGTTTGCGAACCACGTCTTTTGTTGCTGGACGAACCACTGTCCGCACTCGACGCCCATCTTCGCGGCCAGATGCAGCTGGAATTGAAGCGGTTGCAGCGTGAACTTGGGATGACCTTCATCCTCGTCACCCATGACCAGACCGAGGCCTTGTCGATCTCTGACCGGATCGTGGTCATGAACAAGGGCGTGATCGAGCAGGTGGCAAGCCCTTCCGAGCTGTACGACCGCCCTGCAACCCGGTTTGTCGCAAGCTTCATCGGGACGATGAACCTGCTGGACGGGAGAGTGATCGCCGCCGGAAACGACCTGCGGGCCGAAGCCGCAGGTTTGACGGTCAACCTCGTATTCCAGCCCGGATTTTGTGCGGGGACCGCCTGCACGCTGGGCCTGCGTCCAGAAGACATTGCCGTGGTCGATGCTGCCAGTCCGGGTTCGGCCCTGGCCAAGGTCGAGGCGCTGGTGTTTCAGGGAAGCTACATGCGCCTGCACGCTCGCAGCCCCGGCGGTCCCATCGTCATGGCCGACCTGAACCGGGCCGGTGAGGTGCCAGCGATTGGGGCCCTCGTCGGCCTGTGCGCTCGCAAAGAGGCCAAACCGATCCTGCTGCCCCCAGGGGCCTGAGGTTTGGCCGCCAATCCCGTTCCCACGGCAAGATCACCACACGATTGATGACGCCTCGCTGATCCTCCCGAGTTCCGACACCCAGATGTAGGTCAGAATTGGGCTCGTGGCCCTTTCGCTTGCTCTCACCCGAATGGCACGGATGCCTCCGCTGCGCCAGGCCGTTCCGGTGCGAGGACATAAAACGGTTGCGCCTGTGCAACCCATGATTGGGCAGAACGCCCTACCACAGAACCGCCGGGGGTCCAGACTGACACCCAGCCCCCGGCGTTGCGCGGTTTGACTGCCTTACCGCGCAGAGGATTGGGAAACCGTGCCTCGCCGGAAAACGGGACCAGCCGCGGGGATGGGTTCCTCCGACCTGACGCTGCCAGCGCCCTCGGACCGCAAGGTTCGGGGGCGTTTTGCTTGTGGCGACTCTGCAACAGGCCGGTGACGCGTGCGGGTGGTTATCATGCGCTTGCGGGTCTGTTCTGCTTACAAAATGGTGTGCCGCGCCGACCGCTAAACTACTGTTTTTATTGTGATTTTTGGTG